>CAZVIT010000001.1:0-20576 GCA_964626865.1 uncultured archaeon
GCATCCATAGTTGGATGAGGTTGAGCTTGAGGCGGTGCTAGAGGAGGAGCTGGAGGCGGTGCTTGAGGAGGAGCTTGAGGTGGTGGTGCTACAGGAGGAGTTTGAGGCGGTGCAGCAGGAGGTGGTGTCCCCCCTTCCATACCTGCCCATTCATCACTAAAATCCTCAGTATTATCTCCAGATCCTCCGAATGCGCCTTTTGATTTCTGGTTAAGTAAAAATGCAGCTGAGCTTCCTAATCCTATAATTAGAACAATAGACACAATCCATATTGGATCAACAGGAAAATCACTTTCTTCACCTAATTCTTCAGTTTCAGCTCCGCTTGATTCTTGCACAGTATTAACTATGAAAATAATATTTGCTTCATCATATTTTGTACTATCTCCTCCAGATTCAACTCTTATTTTTAAAGTAGCTTGACCTCCAGCATCAGCTTCAGGTGCTTTTACACTTATGAAAAGAGGTTTTGTATTTTTAGAAGCTAAACTTATTGGATCAGGTGTAAATATATCCCAGCCATTTCCTCCAAGTTCCCATTCAGCACTTACATAAATTAAATCATTGACTAATGCATCATTCTTAACTTGAATATATGAGGAAATAGGAACAAGCTGTTCAGCATTTACACTTATTGTATCATCATCAATTAATAAGTCTACCTTGTAATTTCCTTCTACACGTACTTCTACTTCAATTAGAATAGCATCTCCTTTACCCTGATCATCACTTGCAATAGCCTCTACTATTATTGTAACAACTTCACCTGCGTCAGCACCAGACGAAATGGTAACTTGGAATCTTGCAGAATTTGTTTCTTGGAATCCATCAAGAGTTCCGGTGCCTGCAGAATCACTCCAACCTTCTGGGCGATTTCCTTCATTTCCACGATACCAGTCCTTCTTTTTAATTTCATAATTTATGCTATCAGACCATTTATTGACAAGTTTAAAATTAAAAGAAACAGTCGATCCAGGTTCTCCGCTCACAGAATTACTTGTAGTTGAAAATTCTAATCCATAACGAACTCTGACTTGGGTGGTAATACTTAAATCATCATCAATGCTAGGGTCATTCTGAGAGGTAGCAGTTAGAGTTACGCTATCATCATCTCCAAAATCCACATCATCTTCAGTAGTAATTGTTAAAATTACAATTTGACTTGAAAAAGCATCAATTGTTACTTGAGAATCTTCGAATTCAGTATCCCAATCATTCCCATTTCTTGAGAGTGTAAAGGTATCTTGTTTATTTCCTTCATTGTTAACTTGTATTTCATAAGTGGTTTGATTATCTATATCCACCGAACCAATGGCCTCTCCACCTTCAGTTAATTGAATAGAAACTCCGGCTTTTTCATTAACAGTTACGGACAAACTAATCTCTTCAAAATCATCTGAATCTTTGTCTTTACATCTTAAATTAATTTGATAATCACCATGTAACGCATTCTCAGTAGCTTCAACAGAAACTGTGATTCCGTCTTTTATTGAGTTATCGGAAACATCAATTTTAGGTATAGTATCAGATTTAGACGTTAGTGAATCATCGCCATTGTGGCTCCACCAAACATCTACTCCTGAACTTTGCAATTCATCATCATTTAAGATTTTCATTTCAAAAGACATTGGTTGATCAACTACATTTTCTATTTGTACTTTCATTTCAATAATATTCTCAAGATCAACATCTGATTCTCCATTTGCAGGATTATCATAATCTAAGTTAAAATCATCTGCATCAGCAGATGCATTAGGAGCAGATATTCCAATAAAAATCAGCGCCGCGAATAGAATTAGATTTCTTATGTAGCTCATTGCAGAAAAACTTCTAACCGGCAGTTGATATAAATTTTATGTTGAGTGAACAAAAGTATTACATTGGGTTTGTAAATGCAAGATAGTGGAGATAACAGATAATCATTTTCATTTAGACCCAGAAGGACAAAAGGAAAAAGCAGTTAAGATTTTTTTGAATTCAGGTGGCACACGTTTGGTTTTAGTTCATAAGCCTTATTCACCTTGGGATAAAATAGAGCAATTTAAGGAACAAGTAAAAATTACACTTAAACTTTCTAAAAAAGCCCGAGAAGCTGGGGCTAAAGTTGCAACAATTGCTTCCCCTCATCCAGTTCAACTAGTAAAATTATTAGATAAATATGATTCTAAAATTGCATCAGATTTGTATCTTGAAGCGGTTGATTTTTGTACAAAGTTAGTTGAAGAAAATGAAATAGTGGGACTAGGCGAGCTCGGCAGACCTCACTTTGAAGTTAATGATGAAATTTGGAATATATCCAATAAAATTCTTCAAGAATCGTTAGTAAGAGCTAAAGAAGTAGATGCCTCCGTTATTCTGCATACAGAAACAGGTACTCCAGAGGTAATGGCAGATTTATCAAATATAGCAAATAAAGTTAGTTTTCCTAAGTCCCGATTAGTTAAGCACTATGGAGGTATTGGTTCAATAAAAAATAGCCATGGCCTTACAGTCTCACTTTTAGCTTCCAATGAAAATATAAAATATGCTTCTCAAAACAATCATTCCCATATGTTAGAGACAGATTATCTTGATGATCCTAAAAGACCAGGAGCAGTCTTAGGTCCAAAAACAGTTCCAAGAAAAACCTTAAAATCTCTTGAAGAAGGAATTATAGATGAAGAACAATTTTCTAAAATACACACAGATCTACCAGATTTTATTTACAAGGAGTTTAGTTAAACTTCTACTTTTTCATCAGACTTTAATTCCCATTCAACAGATAATCTCCATTGTCTACACCAAGCCTCAATGACATGTCTTTCATGATTTGTTCCTACAAATTCAGTAATAATGACATCTTTTCCTCTTTTTGACATCTTAAATGCACCAGTCATCCGTGTTGAGTTAAAAATTACATTGCATGCCCCCAATCCAAATTTTTGCTTAACATCTTCATTGAGATAATGTGCGAGTCGATCAGCTTGATTTAGAACAAAACTTCCTTGAAATAAATGTCCTTTTACTAAATTAATATCATCTTTTAAAAGCCAGTAAAGAGTTTCACTACCCTCCTTGAAAAAACCTTTAATTAAGACTTCATCTTCTTCTAATTTAAATAGGATTTTCCTCAGTTCAGCCATAGGAATTTCTCCCTTAAGGAGCATTCCTAATCCTTCAGCAGAGACTATTCCAAAAGATTCAATTAGCCTTTTTACAACTACAAATCTTGCTTTTTCAGATTCATAAAGCCTATTTACGGGTAAAGTTCTATAGTTTCCTCTTGTAGTTCGGACTAAGTGTAAAGATTGGTAAAGTCTTGCAAGTGATTGTTTAAATGAATCGGGGTCCATTCCACTTCTTCTATACAATTCCTCCCTTGGTAACCCTTTTGAATCTATAGCTAAAGCAAGTAATCTTCTATCATCTGGATTTGGAGGTTCATTTCTTGCATCTCTATAGACAATAGCATCTTTCACGTTGCAATATGTAGAATATCCAGGAATCATGACACCTTGAACTAGTTCCATTTCATTACCATAATCCTTAGGATGGAAGAATCTACCTTGAACTCTTAATGATAATTCATATTCAGAGCGTATACCTCCCATTTCTCTAAATGCTTCATGAGCATTTCTAAATCTTCTTTCAGGATGTATTCTTTGTCTCCAAAGCAAATATCCTGAAATTTCTCTTTCTTGATAAGAAAGATCTAAAACAGGACCTTTAACCAACCAATCCCGTATTCTTTGATATCCTTTATCTAAAAATTGGCTAATTATTTTTTCATCCAAATCAGGGACTTTAGTACCTTCAAAAACTTTTATTCTAATAATATTGCTGTGAAAGTTTTCTTGATATAATGAAAATTCATCTAAACCCTCTAAGAATTCACCAATTGTAATATTCTCATTAAGGACAATCTCCCTTACGTCTAGTAGTCCAGACATAGCCCATGATTCAAGATATCCCGAGACCATCCCCCCTTTTATAATGGGATTTGTCCAAGCTTCTCCATAATTAGAGTACATTTCTCTTCTTATGTGAGTCAAGATAGGATCTCTCCAAGAGATTACTCGAGTTATATTTCTTTCTTTAGTATCCATAATTTCTTCTAACTCCTCACTAAGACAATAAGTAAATAATCGAGTAGCACCAACAACAATAATTTTGGAAATGAGTTCCTCTTCTTGTAGTTGATTAATTATATTTCTAGCAGAATCTAAAGGTAATCCACATTCTCTACGAAGTTCAGCAAATGTCAAAGGTCCTGAGCTTCTCAATACATCAATCATTAAGCTTCTAATTGCATTTTCAGGTGCATCATATTCACTTAAGAGCCTATACCTATTATGAGTAGTCCACGGATTTCGATGACGATTATATCTATGGATTATCAGATTCTCTTCTAAGCTTCGTAATGCTCCATCAATTACTTCAGTTTTTAGTTCTAATTCTTTTGCAATCTCACTTTTCGTCATAGGAGGGCTTCTTCTAAGCATATCTACAATTAAATTCTGAACTTTTCCTGTTACTTCTCTTTTGAATAATGCTTGGTACATTCCAATTTTATTTGCGGGAATATATCTTAATCTTCCAGAAAAAAAGCGCCCTTGTAATATTGCATCAGAATCTCTCCACTCCCACCATTCATCTAAATCTGGTTTTTTGAGTCTGTGGAATATTATTCTTGGAGAAGACACATCCGTGTATTGATCAAACAAAGTTTGTAATGAGTTGAATTTTTTAAATAATTTTTTATCTATATACTCCCGTAGTGTAACTTCAGAAACAACCTCTAATCCTCCGTGTGATTGAGCTTCTAGATAGATTACATCTTCAGCTAGCAAGTATTGTGGAACTTTTCTTCCAAGAGAAAAATTGCCACCCTGCACAACTCCTTGTTCTTCAAGTTCATATAGTGTTTGGTTGATTATTTCTTCTGGTAAATTTAGTTCTAGAGATAGTTCTTCTGAGGACCGAGGCCCCACAAAACCAACATGCTTCTTTATAATCCAATCTAGGGATTTTTCGTAATTTAGGGTTTTTTCGATATTTCGTTTTGCATAAGTTTCTACTTTCTTGCAAATTAAATAATTTGCATGAATTTCATCAGCAATTTTCTTATTTGATATTGTTGTGTTTTTCTTCACTTTAGAATAGACCTTATTTGCAGCAGTAGTTAATTTTTCATTTCTGCCATATGCGGCCTTATAGTAGGGAACTAATTCAGGTAAAGAATATAGTGTTTCTTTGTGCCCTGTCCATACTGATTCAACAATTCCTTTTTCGATTAAGTCTTTTGCTAAATCCTGTATTTCAGATGCTGCACGATCTGACATTCTATATACTGATTTTTCTTTATCATCTAATAGATATAATCCTCCAATTTGTTTTATCGCATCTATCAAACTTTCTTCATTACCTATTATCGGTCTTTTTTCATTAAAATAACTATCCATTAGTTCTTTTTCAAAGCGAGGTTTATCTCCCCCATCTTCTTCTAAAACTTTTCCAAGTACCTGTGAATGTAGTTCACGTAAGAGGGCAGAACGGTCTTCCATTAGCACAATATCACTCAAACCAGAAAGGATTAATCCATGCGCTAAAGGCGAAGGTATAGGAGAATAAGTTCTGTAGCTGATATTTCGTTTTCCATTTTTGACTTCATCAAGAACATGTTGAGCATTCTTCAAGTCAAATGCATCATATAGTACTTCACGATATGCTTCTTCAAGCATTGGAAAACTGTCTACTTCATTAATTGCTTCTAGTACTTGTGAGGTCCTTAGTTGTTGTCTTGGCAAGGAGATCTCTCTTCCCTTATAATTTCTTAGAACCATAAATGAGCGATTAGCACAGTGCCGAAACCGTTGAGCAAAAATTTCAGTATTTTTGATGGCCTTTCTTAGAAGGGGTTCTAGTTTTCCAGGCATTAATCTTTCAGCAAGGCCTTCTATAGCTAGCCTTGTTGGAAAAGTTAGCAGAAACGCGTCATCACTTAAAGAAATTCTAACACTACTTCCAATCTCTTTACCAAGTTCAAATGCAAAAGCTCTTGAGAGCGCGTCATTCACTCTTCTCCCAAATGGAAAATGGAATATTGCACCATTTCGTCCTCTATTATCAATATATCCTTCAACAAGTAAATTTTTATCAGATGGAATAAATCCACAAAGCTTTCGTTGCTCATCTAAATGTGAAATAACAGTTTTTGCAGCACCAGTATCTAGTTTGTAAATATCATTTAGCCATTGTTCAATATTTTTATCTTTCTTTTTTAATTTTTCTTCTAGTTCATGTCTAAATTTCCCTACAGCTTCAGATAAATCAAAAGATCGCGGTAGCATTTCTCCAGACCAAGATGGAACAGTTGGTTTTCTTCCGAGCCCATCTTTTACAACAACAGTTGATCTATCAGATTCAATATATTGATATGTTCTTCCACCGAGTACAAAAATATCATTTTTTGATAAATTTTCAACAAATTTTTCAGATAAATTTCCTAATTGTATACCTCTTCCTTCTAAAACGACAGCATAGTTGATTTCTTGAGGGATCGTTCCAATATTCATATTGTAAATTTGTCTAGATCCTCTTTTGATACCAATTTCTTTTTTCTTTTTATCATACCAAATCTTAGGATAAACTCCGTGTTTTTCTAGTGCATCGCCTCCGAGGAAGTTAAGAATTTCTAAAAATTCATTTTTTGATAAATTTCTGTAAGGATAGGCTGATGAGATTAATTTATACATTTCATCAACATCCCATTGTTTATCCAGTGACATTCCAATAATTGATTGAGCAAGAACATCTGTAGCTTTTTCAGGAATGGAAACACGATCAATCTTTCCTTCATATGCAGATTTAACTAGAACTGCACATTCAATTAAATCATCCGAATCAAAAACTACTAATCTCCCTTTTGAAATTGCCCTTAAGGCATGACCAGCCCTTCCTATTCTTTGTAATCCTTTCGCTATTGATTTAGGTGAACCTATTTGGACTACTAGGTCAACATATCCTATGTCTATCCCTAATTCTAAACTAGTTGATGAAATTACTACTTCCATTTCACCAGCTTTCAATTTCTTTTCAACATCAAATCTCATTTCTTTAGAAAGAGAGCCGTGGTGAGCAGCTAATTTTTCGATTCCCCTTTCCTGAAGTTGCATAGCAATTGATTCAGTTCCAGCTCTCGTATTTGTAAAAATTAAAGTGGTTCTGTGATTTTTAACTAAATCAACTAACATATCATACATTTTACTGTTAATAATTTCCGTAGAGTGCAAAGTAAGATCATCTACAGGACATAATACTTTCAAATCTAAATGTTTTCTTTCCTTAACATCGACAATATTTACAGGCCTTGGTTTTTTCCCTTCATAACCGCCTAGAAAGCCCGCAATGTCTTCAATGGGTGCTTGAGTTGCTGAAAGACCTATCCTTACGGGTTCCTCTTCTATAATTTCAGCTAATCGTTCTACAGATAATGAAAGATGTGTTCCTCTTTTATTATTTGCCAAATCATGTATTTCATCTAAAATAATATACTTTGTTCTTCTAAAGTGGTCTCTAAATTTCTTTGAGGATAATAACAGACCTAAACTTTCAGGTGTAGTTATTAGAATATGAGGCGGTTTTCGAACCATCCTAGCCCTTTCTTTTAGAGAAGTGTCTCCAGATCTTACAGCAACTTTGATATCAGGAACATCCATTTTAAGTTTTTCAGATAAAGACATCATTTCTTCAAGTGGTTGTTTTAGATTCCTATCAATGTCGTTTGCAAGCGCTTTTAGAGGTGAGATATATATTGCATGTACTCCTTCTTCGAAATTTCCTTTTCGGTATTTTTTAAAGAAATCATTTAGGATGCTTAGAAAAGCAGTAAGTGTTTTACCTGAACCTGTGGGACTTGAAACAAGAACATTTTCTTTATTTTTGATTAAAGGAACTGCCATTGCCTGTGGTGGAGTCAAATCGTTAAATCTTTCATTAAACCATTTTCTTACTAAGGGTTCAAAACTTTTGAGTATCTCTTCTTTATTGCTTCTATGTTTAATGTATTTTACCATGCTTTTTATTTCGATATTTGCAGGACATTAGCATGGGGGCTAATAATCTTTGGGTAGTTTGTTATTCTATGGTATGTGCTAAACTCTTTTTAGGACATCCTTTAGTCTAAATTTGAGCCATCGTGGCTAAGGGGTATAGCGGTGCCTTGGTAAGGCGCAGGTCGTGGGTTCGATTCCCACCGATGGCTCCATTATTCCATATAATAAGCGGAATGTCCTTTAGCCCATTTATTTATGTTAATAATTTCAACATTTTTAAATATTTCGTTCAATTTAATTTTAGTATCCTCAAATATGGTTTTATTTTTTCCCGAAATTGATTGTGTCTTTAGCATTAAAAAAGCACACTTTGGTTTAAAGTAATTACAATTTCTAATGAAAATATCTACTTGATCATTTTGGGCAATATCTTGATAAATTATTTTAGGATTATTTGCTTGAATTCTATATTTTTCTGGAAAATGAGCATCATTTAGACATGGGATTATGTTTTCTTTTGTCTTAGCTAATGCCAAAAGTTCAGCCATAGCTACAGCTGAGATTTCAACAGCAGTAATAGTATTGGTTGTACATATTTCACTTAGATAACTAATTGTATTTCCTTCAGCAGAACCCAAATAGAGAACTTTGCTATTTTTTTTGAAGGGCCAATTTCCTCCACCAGCCATTAGATAAGCAGATAATTTGGAATGATATGGATTCCAAATATCCCATCCTTTTTTTTTCTTTATTTGTAATAAGCCTCTTTTTTTTCTTAAATAATTTGGTAGTGTCATTAGCTTAGGCCTTGTTTTTTTGCTTCCATTGCTTCATTTATTCCAGGATCAGTGATTCCAGTCCAAGCTTCAGCCCCAATAATATTTGTAGAATCCATGCCCTCTATCCACAATTCAACTCCTTCAAAGCTACTTCGTGTCCCTTCAGGTATACTTAATTTATATCTTGTAGATTCAGTAGTAGGTAAACCAACAGACCAAATTATTTGATTTCCACTACGCTTTCCAGGTCTAGGTTCAACATTTTTAATATAATGGCCCGGTACTTCTGCGCGAAGTTTAAAATTAGCAGATCTTAATCTGTAGTTAGTGATTTTAATTTCAATATCAATTCCTTCAGTATTATAGTCAATATTTTCTTCAATCCACACAACATCCATTATAGCAGCAACTACTTTGTCTAAATTTGGTACAGGTTTTCCAACTACGCTAGATGTTTTTTCAGCAATAGCTGGTAAAACTTTTTGAACTAAATCAAATTTTTCACTAACCTTTGCTCTTTTTTTCTGTTTTTTAAGATGTCTAGCAAGAGTTTTTGCGTTATTTCTTAGTGCAAGAATAATATCCTTTTTTATCTCAGGAATGTCAGCTATAGCTTCTTTAGCTTCAGAGGTAAAAGGAATATTTGTAGATGCAACATGAATTAAGATAATTGCAGGTCCACTTGGAGTTCCTTTTCCACCTTTTTGCTCGAGTCCATATAGTCTCCAATTGATGCTTTGCACTGCTTTTGTTATTGCACAACCTCCAGCCTGGTAAAGTAGTGGTACTCTATTTGCAAATCTTAGCATTTGGACAGGCTGATCTTTAGGTAAATTCCCTCCATAGACCATCCCAACCTCAACTAAAAATGGAGTTCCAGAGAAAACAGATGGAGTTCTACTTATTGGAATAGTATAGAAATCAGGCCTATATTCCTCTAATACTTGCTTTAATCCCATCTTGATTAATTTTGGTCCAATAGGTACTAAAATTCCACTAGTAGGTGTTCTGATACTTGTATTTTTGAAAGATTCAATCAGTGCTTTTGCTTCAATGCGCGTCAAATCTTGAGGCCTTACAATGTTAGCAATTCGTGATTTTTTGAGAACATCATTGATACTCTTTGTACCCATGGATGAGAAATCTTTGCGTAAAAATTTAACCATTTGATATTCAGAACTGTGCTGAGTCATTCTCATCAATTGGCCAAGTTCAACACCGTGTGGGTGCGGTTTCACACCTTCTGTAGGCAATTTAGGTAAGTTGGAAATTGCACGATCAAAAGTAAAAACTTTTTCATCAGGATTAATGAAAACAACCTTAGCATGCGGATTAACGATTGCAGTTGATTTAATGTATTCAAGAACAGACGGTCTTGCCTCGCGGTATCTGCCTTTAATTGAGAAGGAAACTTTAGTTCCGTGTTCCTTTTCAGGATAAATTCCATCTTCGTTAGCCTCCTGTAATTCATCCTTCCAAATGTAATCTTCTTTTTTTTCAACATTTCCACGATTATTTCGTGTATCTAATTTCATAGTTATTTTGGTGGCTAAATGTTCTTTAGAGATTCGTGTAGATATTACTGCGGAACGTCCCGTGGTTAATTGTCCGTACATTATCGCTGCAGAGATTCCAATACCTTGCTGTCCTCTTGATTGTTTTCCACTTCCAAATCTAGATCCATAAAGTAGCCTCCCAAAAACATTAGGAACATTTTCTTCTATAATTCCAGGTCCGTTGTCTTCTATTGAAATACTTAATTCATCTTTTCCTTGGTTTCCTATTTTTATAATTAAATCGGGAAGAATTCCGGCTTGTTCACAAGCATCTAAACTATTGTCAACACCTTCTTTGACAGCAGTAATTAGTGAATGAGTGGGATTATCAAAACCTAATATGTGTCTATTCTGCTCAAAAAATTCAGAAACAGGGATGTCTCTTTGCTCCTTAGCCATTTGGTGGGCTTTTGTTTTTTTACCTTTCTTATTTTTTAGATTTTTTTTAGGTTCGACTATTTTGTTTTCTTCATTTTTTACATTATTTTTAGAAGTCTCAGGTGTTGTGTCTTCTTTTTTTTTAACTTTTTTTTCTTCTTTAATCTCTTTGTCCTGTTTTTTTTCAGGCTCTTTTTCTTCAGTTTCAAAATTGAAGGTCATTTGACCCATTAGAGGGCTATAAAGACCAATAATTAAATTAGATGCCTGATTAGCAGTAGTTTATTTTGCATCGCCTAGATTTAGGTAATTGATTTTTTATAATATTTTTGTTCCAATGTGCACAACCAATAACTGACTTTTTGTATCTAATAGCGATGAATCCGGGCTCTATATTATTTTTTTTAATATATATCTCTAAATCATTTCCTTTGCAATATTCTACTAGGTTAGTTTTGCTTATGTCTAAAATATTTCTTTTAATCTTTGAGCCAAATAGTTGAAGAAAATTAGTAGTAGGTTTGGGTGTTTTATCAAATCTAAAAATACAGAGTCCTGAGCTTTCAGGAACAAATCTTAAATTGATTAATTTTTTGATTAAATATATTTTTTTTTTACTTCCTTCATATAGTTTATATTCTTCGAATATTTTTTCAGACATGCCAAATCTTTCTACACAATATTCAATTAATAATGCAGTTTTAGCCTTGCCTAGTAAGCTTAACATTTTTCAATCCTCGCTATAAAGAAGCCATCAGTATCGTTATGGTGTGGCCAGATTCTACCACATTTTTGTATTTCTTTATCATATGTTTCTCCTCTCCAATGATCAATACCTTTTCCTATTGTTAAATTTTCGATATTTATCTTTTTTAATTTCACAGAATGATTTTGTAATATTGAATCAACTACTTTTTCATTTTCCTCAGGTGCAAAAGTACATGTTGAATAAATAATCTGGTCACCTTTTTTCGCCATTTCACAGGCCCTTTCTAATATTCCTTTTTGAGTTTTTGAAAATCGATTATAATCTTTTTCTTTCAAATTTCTTCTAATTGTATTTTTTTTTCGGATTGTCCCCTCTGAACTACATGGCGCATCAACAAAATATATATCAGCTTCAGTATTTGGAAATGACCTAAAATCACGAAGAGTTACTGTGGTATTTGTTATTCCCAATCTATCCAAATTTCCTCTTAATGCTTTTAATCGAGAATGTTTGTTGTCATTTGCTATAATCTCACCTTTATTTTGCATCATTTCAGCAATTTGTGTTGTTTTTGATCCTGGTGCAGCACAACAATCAATTATCCTTTTAGATTCATTAATATCAGGAATAACTAGTGCAGGCATCATAGAAGTTAATTCTTGTATGTAAATTTGACCAGTAAAATGTTCTATGCTACTTCCCAAATTTTCTATTTTTGTTGTAAAACCATTTTTGTACCAATCAGTAGAGATTATTGACTCATCATATTTCATTAGATTAGATAATATTCTTTCACTATCTCCTTTTAATGAATTTATTCTGAATGATTGTTTTAATGGTTGATTAATAGCTTCACTAAAGTTTTGTACATTGTCAACGATACTAGCATATCGTTCAACAATTCCAGTTTGCAGAGTGGCTTGTTTTTCTTTATTCATGCCCTTAAAACATGAGCTTTTGGATTTTTCACTTTAGCCATAACATTTCTTGTATCTATGACGATGTTAGCATGTTTCCCTACCATTTTGTAATCAATATTTGAATGATCTGTAGTAATTAAAACTGCATCAGCTTCTTTTAGATTTTTTTCATTAAATTCGACATATTTTATTCCTTTTGCATTTTTAATATAAGGATCATGATAGCTTATTTTAGCGCCTTTAAATTTTAGTATATCTATAATTTTTAAGGCCGGAGATTCCCTCATATCATCAATATCTTTTTTGTATGCAAGTCCCAAAACTAATATGTTACTTTTTCTAATACTTTTTGAATGATCATTTAGAGCCTTTCCAACTCTATGAGCTACATTTTCCGTCATTTTTCTATTTATTTCACCAGCTAATTCAATGAATTTAGCTTCAGTATTGTATTCTTTTGCTTTCCATGAGAGATAAAATGGATCTATTGGGATGCAATGCCCCCCCATTCCAGGTCCAGGATAGAATGGCATAAATCCGAATGGCTTACTATCCGCAGCCTCAATAACTTCCCAAATATTAATATTCATTCTTTCAAATATTAACTTTAATTCATTTACCATTGCTATGTTTACTGCACGAAAAATATTTTCCATCAATTTGGTAGCTTCTGCAGTTTCAGGTGAACTAACTTTTACAGTTTTTTCTATTATTTTAGAATAAAGCTCGTTTGCTACATTTAGGCACATTGGAGTTAATCCTCCAATAACCTTTGGAATTCTAGATACTGAAAATTTTTTGTTTCCAGGGTCCTCACGCTCAGGAGAATATGCTAAAAAGAAATCTTTTCCAGCAGACAACCCCGATTCTTCCAGGATGGGCTTTATAATTTCTTTAGTTGTACCAGGATAAGTAGTCGATTCTAAAATAACAAGTTGTCCTTTTTTCAGATTCTTAGAAATAGTTTTTGTGGCTTCTTCTACATATGACATGTCAGGTTGTTCATAAATATCTAAGGGTGTTGGAACACACATTAAAATACAATCCACATTTTTCAATTCATCAAAATCAGATGTAGCTTTACTTCCATTATTAATAAATTTTTTCATAGATTCCTGAGAAATGTGTTTCATTATTTGTTTTCCTGAATTAATATTTTTTACTTTTTCATTATCCGTATCAAAACCCATTACTTCAAGACCATTATTAGCAAATTCAATACCCAAAGGTACTCCAACATATCCCATTCCAATTATTCCTATTTTGGCTTTCTTGTGGTTTATTTTATCTATAAGCTCTGTATCATTCATATTTTTGTAATCCATCCATATTCATCATCCGTTTCTCCGAATTGTATTCCAGTTAAAATATCGTACAATTGTCGAGTAATCCTACCAACATTAGATTCTGAGAATTTATATTCATTATTTTGGTATTTTATAGATCCAATTGGAGAAATAATGGCTGCAGTGCCCGCGCAGAAAACTTCATCAGCCTTTAAAGCTTCATCAATGCTGATTTTTCTTTCTTCAATTTCCATGCCTAGTTTATTTCTAGCCAAAAACAATACAGAGTCTCTTGTTATTCCTGGTAAAATAGAACCAGTCAGCTTTGGGGTGATTAGTTTATTTCCATAAATTGCAAAGAAATTTGCAGCCCCAACTTCTTCAATGAACTTTTCTTCAGCAGCATCAAGATAGATAACTTCGGCATATCCTTGTTTTTTAGCTTGCCCACTAGGCAGCATTCCAGGTACGTAATTGCCTACAGCCTTTACACCTCCTGTTCCTTTTAATGGTGCTCTATGGTAATCATTAGTTACTATTAGTTTTATTGGACTTAGTCCTCCTTTGAAATAAGGCCCTACTGGAGAACAATAGACCATGAATGTATATTCAGAAGAAGGAGCAACACCAAGTCCTTCACCTGAACCAAATATTATCGGCCTTACATATAGTGCACCTTTATCTGTGCTAGGAATATAATCAATATTATCTCTTACAATGCTTGTAACTCCATCTAAGAATATATTTTCAGAAATTTCAGGCATTGATAATCTTAAACATCCATTAGCAGCTCTTTTTGCATTTTCTTTTGGACGAAACATAATAATTTCATTATTTTTAGTTCTATATGCCTTCATTCCTTCAAAAAGTCCTTGACCATAATTTAGGATAGTAGCTGCAGGAGATATGCTAATATTATTGTAAGGCATCAATTCACCTTTTTCCCAAGTTCCGTCTATACCACATTTTGAAACATACATCGATTTTGTTTCTGTAAAAGAAAAGGTTAGATTATCGTAATCAATTTCATCAGGTTTCATTTGTGGTCCTCCATAAATTTTTGTAATTTACTTTCCAACATTGGGACCTCTTCTAGCCCTATAAAAGAAATGCACACTCTCAGCCCCTCATGCCTTACTGATCCGGTTGATTTTAGTGTAATTGTTGATATTCCGTATCTTAATAATTCTAACATTAAATCATTCCCATCGTATTTAGGATATGACATAGTTAAGTAAAAACCATTTCCAACAGGTTCATCCATATCCTTTTTGTAAACTTGTTTAAATCCATATTTCAAGAAAATTTCTTTTACTTTTTCAGCTCTTCTTCCATATTCACGGGTAATTTTTATAAAATTCAAATCATTATTAGTTGCAGATTCTAACATTTTTGCTAATGCATATTGGGCAGTATGGCTTGTTCCAGAAGTAGTAACATATAATCCACCTAAAGAAAAAGCATGCCCAAATTGCTCTCTATCACAAAAAACTTTCAAATTACTGTATTTCTTTTCATTTAGGTAGGGAGAAATAACAGAAATTGCACACCTCGGGCCAGGGAATGAGAATGCTTTAGATGCTGAAATTAAAGTAATCCAATTCTTCCCAAATTTACCTATAGTTGGTATAAATGGTTTAGAAAATGGAACAGAATAGTCTTTTCTAAAATCCATTCCAAGATAAGCTAAATCCTCAATTGCAAGAATATCATATTCATCACAAATTCTAGCAATTTCTTTAAGCTCAAAATTATTTAGGCATGACCAACTAGGATTGTTAGGTGATGACCATAGAATCCCTCCAATGGCTCCATTATTTACATGCTCTTTTATTCTTTTGATTAATTTTTCTCCTCTGTAATCATACAAATCAATTCCAAGTGCATCAAGTCCTAAGAATTTAGCTTGATACCTTGTTACAGGAAAGGTAGGATCTAAGTAAAGAATAGTTCTTTTTCCTTTATTCATATTTCCTGCAAGAGCTTGTGATATGTATCCACCTTGTAGAGATCCACATGTAGGAATTATGTGTTTATTTTTAACATCTAAATCTAAAAAAGCTTTTACAAATTCACTTCCAGCTTTTTTTAGTTCAGGTATTCCATCAAAAGGAGGGTAAGACCCTTGTAATCCTCTATCAATAGCTTCTTTTTCAGCAGTTTTAGCAATGTCAGGAGTAGGTATATTTGGAATTCCCATTTCCATTCTAACAAAATCTATCTTATGTTTTTCATTAATGATTGTCGCTAGTCTATTAGTTTCACGAATAGACAAATTTTCAGAGTTAAATCCCGTTTCATGAAATATTTCATTCAATTTTTGCTTTTCTAAAGGAATATTGTTAGGCAAAATTTTTCTCCTAATATTTGTTTAAGCCTACCCTTTGAAAAAGCTTTACATAATTTTATAAAT
Organism: uncultured archaeon; assembly: GCA_964626865.1. Lineage (GTDB taxonomy): Archaea > Thermoplasmatota > Poseidoniia > MGIII > CG-Epi1 > CG-Epi1. The sequence continues at coordinate 16,075 of CAZVIT010000001.1, forward strand.
GAGTTATTAAATATTATAACTGATTAATATGATGCCGGTAGAACTTAATGGAAATTTGCTTAAAGAATTAAGAGGACGAACTTGTAGAATTTTATCTGCTGAAGGCTGGACTCAGTCAAATTTAGGTAGTGCACTAGGAGTTAGCCAAGTTATGGCAGGAAATTATTTACATACATTACCTACAAGATATAGTGAACCAATTGAAAGTAATTTACAAGAAGCTTCTTTGTCTTTAGCAGAGATTTTAAAATCTGAAGAAGTTTCTAAATGGTCACTAAACATTACAGCAAATGATCATACATTTAGTATACATTTTCCGCTACAAGATAATAAAGAAAAAATATTAAATCAAATTAGCGATATGCGCAGACGTTTAGAATCAATAATTCCTTTACTATCTCCCCAAGTACGTGTAAATATTGCAATAGCTTCTAACGATGCAATGAATAGTTCAGATATAGCTGCCTTCCCAGGTAGATTAACTCCCATTGGAGATAAAGCACGCCCCCTTTCTTCACCAAAGTTTGGTGGATCATCACATTTATCAGATTTGCTTTTAGAACTAAGAAAATTTAATTCTAATATACAGACAATAATAAATCTTAGATGGGACCCCATGGTATCAGAATCACTTAAAAAATTAGATATAAAATCAGTAAAATTAAGTCGTGAAGGCGATAATTTATTAATCACTAAGAACACGGTTAAATATGAAGCGATGATTGATGAAGGGGGGTATGGTTTTGAGCCCTCATTGTATGTATTTAACTCAGATTCAGATGCCGTTTGCAAAATCGTAGAAGACTTAGCAACTTCAATGAGGGAAATGGCGTGATTTCGTTAGGGTTTGCATTTTTACTACTAGTCCTTTCTTTGGCTTTTTTTGCATGGTTAGGTTACAAAGAATCCTTGAAAACTAAATTAGATTATGATTCATTCTTATCAGCTCGTAATAGTCAAAATTGGGTAATGATTGGACTTAGTTTATTTGCATCAGGAATGGGTATATGGATATTGTTTGGACCTTCTGAAGTAGGATATTACGGCGGTTTCTTTGATGTATTTGGTTATGCTATTTCATCGGCAACACCTTTTCTTTTGCTAGCTTATTTTGGCCCTATAATTAGAAATTTAACTCCGAATGGAGTTACTCTTGCAGATTTTGTACGTAAGAAAATGGGTCGCCCTATGCAACTCTATGTTGGAATTATTTCTATTTTATATATGTTTACTTTTATGTTTGCAGAGTATATTGCAATTGGACGTGCTTTTGAATTCCTATCAGGTTTTGATTCAATCATAACTATAGTTTTTGTGGCAATTGTTACGACTTTTTATACAACATTAGGTGGTTTACCAGTTTCAATTAAAACAGATCGTATTCAATCATTTTTTATCATTTGGTTAATAGTTTGTATTCTTATATTTATTTTTAATGAGGGTTTAGGTAATACACTAGATGATGCAAAAGCACATACACCTGAGGATATTGAATGGGATTGGTATCATGGAAGTATAACTGATTACTCCACATTTGAGGCAGGTTTAGCCTTAGTTTTGGCTATAACTGCAGCAGAGATGTTTTCACAAGGTAATTGGCAACGTACATGGGCCTCAGAAGATAATGAAGCATTGCAAAAGGGTGCCTTAATGGCATCATTACTCAGTTTTATTGCAGTATTATTACTTGGTTTTTTAGGTACAGTAGCTGCAGGACGTGGTGTTCTTTTAGATCCTTCAATAGCTTTTTTTGAGTTAATTAAGGGTTATAATGAATTAGTTTTAGCAATGTTTTTAGTTCTTGGAGTTGCATTGGTTTGTTCTAGTATTGATACTCTTCAAAATGCGGTTGTTGCAGTAGTTTCTAGAGATTTGACAGATTCTCGATTAGGCATTAATCAGGCTCGATATTCCATTGTTCTCACAGCTCCAGTTGCTATTATTTTAGCATGGCACTATTCAGATGATGCACTTAGTGTTTTTCGTTTATTCTTAGTTGCAGATTTGTTTGCAGCAGCTACAGTTTTACCAATATTCTTGTCCTTATCAGATAGAGTAACTGCAAATGGAGGTTTATTTGGAGCAATATTTGGTTTAATCGCAGTAGTAATTTATGGGACATACACTTCCGATTTGCAATCAGGAATAGATTATCTTACTAATCCAGTTAATGAGGCGGGTCTTGCTAATTTAGAAGTTTTTTTATCGGCATTAATTGGTTCAGCTTTTGTAACTATTTTAGTTTCTGAAATAGAAAATGCTCAATCATGAGGTAAAACAAAATTTCCACTAATTAGTAGTAAATTGCCGCTGTGACATTCAATTGTAACTTTTCCAGAAGTTCCAATTTCGTTGTGTATACCTCTACCGCCCATTTTTAGTTTCTCGTGTTGTAAATTCCATCTTGCCCCCTCAATGCTAACTCGAGCTTCAGGAATTGCTATTATCGAAAATAAGGTTTTTTCTTCACCAGTTATAGTCTCTAAATGAGTAATAGTTTTTACAGTGAAGTTATCATCTATAAGCTCGATTTTTGAATTAAATGCTAAACCTAGTGCAGAGATGGTGTGGTCTATGCGCCCTCCTGACCATCCTACAATTTGGATTTTTTTTGCACCACTTTCAGTTGCATAATCTACAGCTTTTTCTAAATCAGTTTTTTGAATATCTTTGTTTAATATTAGCCAATCTTCTAGCTTTGTAGCAGTTTTATCGGATATCGAGTCTAAATCTCCAATTACTTTATCAGGTAAGATATCGTATTCAAGCAGTCTATCTGCACCTCCATCAGCAGCAACAATTAGTTTATTTTTTGACAATTCAATTATATTTTTAGTTAATGGCCGATTGCCTACAATTAGCGCTTTCATATTTTATTTGATTAACCTTCTTTTGTTTTTATTAATTTGTCTAAGATATCCTTTTCCAAAAAATGTGAAAAGTTTACTTCTTAACGTTTTCTTAGCAATCTTCTTTGAAGTATGCCTATATGTTATTTTATCATAAATATCCATAAAATTGTTTGTTGCATGATATTTTTTTCTTATTTTATCATACTTTTCTTTATCAAAATGATGCCAAAATTCATCATAATTAAAGTAGCATGTTGAAAAGAAGCCCTTGAAAACTCCATTTTCAAAGGAGAATTTTTCAAATGTTTTATTAATTATCTCAGATTCAATAGTAGTATTTTTTATTCCATAAATTCCGATATCTATTATCATATCATCCTTACAAAGTTCTTTTTTTCTCGTACAAAATATTTTGTCAGGATGATAATTATCTTTGCTTGGACAAATCCATAGAGGATATGTTTCAGTCATTTTATCAACTAATTTTAGAGCTTTTTCTAAATTTGACAATGGAACACCTATATCTGTGGTTAACACATATTCATCTCTTGCATAGTCACCCACTATTTCGTTAGCTGCTAAAAAATATTTACCAACATTAAGTCGATCTCCTTGAATCATTCTTCTAGGAATTAAGGAATAGACTAATCCTGCATAAAAATAGTCTCTCAATTTATAGGGAGTGTAAAGATAATGACCCCAAAATGCAGAATAACTGTATCTTTCTAAATAATCAACAAGTCTCAGATAACTGGTTTCTTTTTTATTAGCGATTTGAGCATAAATACACATATGTCTTTGTTTTAGAATACTTTTATCTCTTATTACTAAGATATCCTCTTTTTTAACATCCTTAACAAAATTAGCGGCAACAATAGTAAAATCATCTTTACTATTTACAAAAGCTTCAATGAAATCATCTTTTTGTTCCTTAATTTTTAAAGAAAAATTAACATAAAAATCATTAAATGAATTATAGTGATAATAGTTAATTTTAACGTAACTTTCACAGTTTATTAGTTTCATTTTGACTCTAGTAATAACTCCCATAGTGCCATACGTTCCACCAATACCATAATACAGTTCTGAATGCTTGTCTTTTGAAACATTTTTCAATATATCTCCATTCCCTAATATAATGTCAAAATCTATAACATTATTATTGAAGAAACCATGGATGTATGAGTTTGAACCCAGGGCCAATCCTCCTAAACAGCCCCCAACAGTAAAATTATCACCTTCAGGTAACGAAGGAACCATTTTAGATTTAGGTATGGTTTCTCGATTTATTTGCCCTACGCTTACAGAGGATTCACAGTCAATGGAATGATCATTCACAGACAATATTGAATTAAATTGGTTAGTATCTATCTTTTTCTGATATTTTTTAAAATGTAAATCACGATGGTTATGCCCTTTTCTACTAGTTGTAATAAGTTTCTTATTTTGCTTAATAATTTTGGAAATATTTTCTATTTTTTTATTATAATTACTATATGTCATTTTTTTATATGATATTAACTTTTCCAGTAATAAAAGGATTACTTTTGGTTTCTTCTCCGAGTATAGTCTCAGGACCGTGTCCAGGATAAATAACTGTATTTTCTGGCAAAGGTAAAATTTTTTCTTTTATACTTTCCATAAGTTCAC
>CAZVIT010000001.1:20676-45367 GCA_964626865.1 uncultured archaeon
TTTCAATTCCATCACCTGGATCAAAAAATATAGTTTCTTTGGATTCTATATCCATTACTAATGTAGCATTCATTTCTAATGGACCAACTGGAAATTGTAAAATCTTCACAGTCATGCTTAAAATACCTTTTCACCTTCAGGCGATATCAATGCATTTTTAGTGTCTTGATTCAATGATATGTTCGGCCCAATTATCGATGTGTTTATCGTCGCACCATAAATTTTGCTATCAGCAAGTATTACACTTTCAGAAATTACACATTTTTCTATGATTGTATTTGGGCCAATAATTACATTTGGACCAATTATAGAGTCTATAACTTTACTATTTTCATGAATTTGGACATTATTTTTTATTTTTTTATTTTCACTTTCTTTGTTTGGCTCTAAGAGTTTAAAATTAGCTTCCAAATAGGATTGTGGTGTTCCGGCGTCTATGAAATAACCCTCGAAAGCCATTCCATAAAGTCCATTGCCTACTATTTTTGGATAAATATCTCTTTCTATAGATATTTTCTGATTTGCAGGAATCATATTAATTATTTCTGGTTCAAGTATGTATGTTCCAGCATTTATTAAGTTAGATAATTCCTCACCTTTTGGAGGTTTTTCCTGAAACTCTAGAATTTCACCATTTACAAATTTTACAACCCCGAATCGGTTAGGATTATCAACTTCCCATAATGCTAACGTACCTTTTGCTTTCATTGATTGGTGATATTCAATCATTTTTTCTAAATCAATTGAACTTACAACATCTCCATTAAAAACTGCAGTAGTTCCAGTTAAATATTGCTCACAATTTTTCATAGCACCTCCAGTACCAAGAGGATTCTCTTCAGGAACAATTATTATTTTTCTACCAACATTAGTTTTTTTGAAATGTTCAAGCATTTCTTTAAGCCCGTAGCTTACAGCTAAAATTATTCTATCAATTTTTTCAGGCAAATTATGTATCATTCTTTCTATCATAGGAACATTAGCAAGAGGTAAAAGCGGTTTTGGAATTGTTTTAGTTAAGGGTCTTAATCTTGTTCCTAGGCCTCCAACTAGAATGATAGCTTCCATTATGATTTATTCATCTAAGAAGTGATGTATTAATGTTATGCAGGCTGAAGTTAATAGACTAGTTTCTCCAATTTTCACTTTGTCTAATGAATTAAGTATTTTCATTTCTTCTTCAGTGGGGTCTCTATCGTCCCCAAGGATAAATGTTTGATATTTAGGTTTTATTTTATTTTCTCCATTTTCATTCAATAAAACGGGTTTAGGAAGTTTCTTAACAAGTTCTGAAAAATTTTCTCTTTGCATAGTTACTCCGGGACTAGTTTCAAGAGGGCCGCTTTTTCCTTTCAGCTTGATTAAACCATTTCGTATTAGGGCAGCTGTGGATCTTTCATCAGGATTAAGATATTTTATTTTCATCCCAGAAAAATGAACTGTAATATCTGGCTCAGGTTTTCCCCTTAAAGATAGCCATACATCAGTATCATGTCGAATTCCATGTGATTTCCATAATGCTGCAGTTACAGATCTAACTAAGACATCTAATCGACCAGCACCTCCACATATATCATCTAACTTCCAGTCTACTACAGTACGTGCACGGTGCCCTATTATGAGAAAGTTTTTCTGCACCATTATTTTTTAGTATTCTTTTTTGGAGATTTTTTGGATTTAGGTTTTTCTTCTACCATTTCAGCATCTTGTATATCCTCTTCAAAATTCCATTCTTCAGTTTTTTCATTGGGCTTATTTTCAGCAGCATTCAGGCTAAAAGTTCCCATTAAAATCGCACATGCAATAAATGCCGCAGCTCCAGGATAAATTGAAGGTTCATTGATAATTCCAAGATAAATTCCAGAAACAGCCATAGCTGCAAGTCCAATCCCCATTATAGCTTCTCCAGCAATTAGTCCAGAAGCAAATAAGATTCCAGGTCCGTGCATTTTTTCCTTAACTGAGTTTAATTCGATAGGAGAATCAGCATCAAGTTGAGCTTCAAAACGTTTGTCCACATACATTTTAATTAATCCTCCAATAAAAATGGGAATAGTCATTTTCAGGCTTAGATACATTCCTACAGCTACAGCCATAATGGAAATATCTAATTGTCCCTTTTCTCTTATCCAGTATTGTGTTGCAGCAATTAGCAAACTTCCTGTAAATAGAAATGCAGGTATTGCACCTTCAAGAAATCCACCTATAAGGAAGATAAAATATGAACAAATTAGTATGTTGATATAATTATCAGCATGCCGTAATGCAATTAGACAAAAAGCAATGCCAGCACCCATGAATACCATTGCCCAATCCATTCCACCCTCTAAAATTCCAGTCGTTATACTAGACATTAAGAATGCTTGAGGTGCTGCAAGTTCACCGTTTAATATTTGATCAGACAATAAATTTAGAACTAATGGTATTGCAACTGCACCTGCAGCAATACCTACAATTTGACCTATTTGTTGTCTCCATGGAGTTGCACCTAAAAGGTATCCCGTTTTCAAATCTTGAAGATTATCACCAGAGATAGCACCAGCGCATGCAACAAATGCAGCTACGCCAATTACGGCAACTTGTAAATCAGCAGTATTTTCTCCATTGTAAACTAAACTGTTAAGGAGAGTAAATGTTGTTGCAGTTAAGATAACTACAATGATTGTTACGCCTGAGAGCGGGTTGTTACTACTACCTACAACGCCAGCCATATATCCAGCAACTGCAGCAAAAAGAAATCCAGCTGTAAAAATTATTATTAATGATAAAATAGCAGGAAGTAATAATCCGGAAATAAGCCATACCATGAAAAACATTGGAATTGCCATAGCAAGACTAGTCATTGCAACAGATTTGGCAGGTAAGTCCTTATCAGTTCTAATATTTTTTGTTTTAGTAACAGTTTGTTTTGTAGCCTCAAACATCTCATTTATTCCTTTCATGAGAGCTTCACGCATGATTACTAATGTGTACAAGCCCCCAACGAGCATTGTCCCTACTCCCGCCATACGTCTTCGCTCATTCATGTGACCAGCATAATCGCCATAATTGACAACATTACCTTTAGCGGCTTCCTCAGAAATATAACTTATGAATAAATCAGTAGGATTTAGAATAGAACTAGCAATAGGCATTATGAGAATTGCACCTAATAGACCTCCAAAGAATACAAAACTTGCTATTCCAGGTCCAACAATATACCCTACTCCAAGAAGTGCAGGCGATAATTCAGCTCCAAGATAGAAGGTGGTTTTAGATTTAGCATAAGCTACGGATTGGTCTAATTTACCACTTATTGTGTAAAATCCATCCCATCCATGTTCCCATAATCCTAAACTAACTTGTTTTCCATTAGCAATAACGGATGAACAAAGTTTGTATATTGCTCCGAATGCGATGCCAACAAAAATAGGTTTAACCTGGTTTCCACCTTTTTCACCAGCTACTAAAACTTCGGCACATGCTACACCTTCAGGGTAAGGCAACTTTTCTTTTACAATAAATATTCTTCGAAGGCTGATTGAAAATAAAACACCTATTGTACCTCCTACAAGGGCAATAATTAATGTTTTAAAATATGGAAATTCAGCCCATCCGATTTCTCCATTACTTTGACTATTCATTATTAGTAATGCAGGTAATGTGAAAATCACACCAGCAGCTAAAGATTCACCAGATGAAACTGCAGTTTGAACCCAATTATTTTCTAAAATATTTGTTCCTTTTGAGAGATTAGCTTTTTCTAAACTTCTAAGAACAGCCATAGAAATTACTGCAGCAGGTATTGAGGCACTTACAGTCATGCCAACATAAAGTCCTAGATACACATTAGCTGCAGTCAATAAAAAGCCTAAAAGTATAGCCAGAATAATTCCTTGAGTGGTTATTTCTGGAAGAATTTTTTTGGCTGAAATGTATGGTTTATGAACGTCATTTGAAGGCATAATATATGCCCACTCGTGAAAGCAACATTAATGCTTATGCCCCTCCGTACTTTTTAAGCACCTACTCCTTAGCGAATTGTGAGTGACGGCATATCTCTGAGTTTCTTCCATGAATCAGGTTTCACTAGGCAAACATGTGCTAAGTGTAATTGCTATTTTTGGTCGATTGTTGAGCGTGAACTTTGTGGAGATGCACCCTGTGTAGAATATTCATTCATAGGCGATCCACTTTTTCCCAAACCAATGAACCTAGATGAGGCTAGAGAAGCTTTTCTAACCTTCTTTGAGAAACATAACCATACAAGAGTTAACAGAGCTCCAGTAGTGGCACGTTGGAGAAATGACATTTACCTTTCTATAGCTTCAATAGCTGTATTTCAGCCCCATGTTACTAGTGGTTCTTCTAATCCTCCAGCTAATCCATTAACCATTTCGCAGCCATGTATTCGCTTAAATGATTTAGAATCAGTAGGTAGAAGTGGTCGACATTTAACTACATTTGAGATGATGGCCCATCATGCTTTTAATAATGAAAATGAAAAAATTTATTGGCAAAATAAAACGGTTAGTCATTGCCAAGAATTTTACACAGGATTAGGTCTTGATGGTTCTAAAATAACCTATAAAGAAAATCCATGGGTGGGTGGTGGCAATGGTGGTGAGGCACTTGAAGTTCTGGCAGGAGGTCTTGAATTAGCAACTTTAGTTTTCATGGATCTTGAAGAAGATCCTGAGGGCGATATTGAACTTAAAGGAATAAAATTCAAAAGAATGCCTAGGTCTATAGTAGATACTGGTTATGGTTTAGAAAGATTAGTTTGGGCTTCTCAAGGAACACCTACAATTTATGAAGCAGTTTTCCCAGAAGTTGTGTCATTCATAACAAAAAAAGCAGATCTTCAAGAAAAATTAGAAACATCAGGTACTTTAATATCAGAAAATGCAAAACTATGTGGTGTTTTGTCAGTAGATTATGGTTCTGATTTGACAAAATTACGTCAATTGGTGCTAGATAGGCTTAATTCACAAGGTCATAATTTATCATTATCAGAGTTTACTTCAACAATAGAACCATTAGAGAAATTATTTGCAATTGTAGACCATTCTAGAGCATTAGCATTTATGTTTGGAGATGGAATTGTGCCTAGTAACGTTAAAGCAGGTTATTTGGCAAGAATGGTTTTGAGACGTACAGTTTTGTTATCAAGAGATATAAATGTTCCCGATATTTTACCTGAAATGGTGCAGCACCATATAGATAATTTTTCGATTACTTATCCTGAATTAAAAAATAATGAATCACACATACTTGATATGGTTAATTTAGAAATCGAGAGATTTACACAAACTTTAGAGAGAGGTCGCCGAGCAGTAAAAAGGGCACTTGATTCAGGAGGGATCAATCAGGATAAATTATTAGAATTATATGATTCACAAGGTTTGCCACCTTCAGTAGTTAGTGATTTTTCTGTGGAACAAGGACATTCAATCGAGGTTCCTGATGGTTTTTTAGCAATGGTTGCAGACAGGCATCAAGGAGAAACAAAGGATAAAAAGAAATCAGATATCAATATTGACAGTGAACCAACTAAATTAGCTTTTTATAATGATATGGAAAAGAGGAAGTTCAAAGCAAACGTCACTTATTCCGATAAATCAAGTATTTCTTTAGACAGTACGTTTTTTTATCCAGAAGGTGGAGGTCAGTTGTGCGATACAGGTTTTTTGGAATGGAATGGAAATAAAAGTAAAGTTATTGATGTACGAAAAGTAGGCGATGTAGTGCTACATAAGATTGAAGGGAACTTGCCTCCGATAGGTACACAAATTGTAGGATTTATTGATGATGGAAGGCGCTCAAATTTGAGCAGACATCATACAGCTACCCATTTAATAGGGGCTGCCGCAAGAGAAATTTTAGGTTCTCATGTATGGCAAGCTGGAGCTTCTAAATCAATAGACAGAGCAAGATTAGATATTACGCATCATAGAAGATTAACAAGAGAGTTAATAGAATCTATAGAATCTAGGGTTAATACAATAATTTTAGAAGATTATGCAATAATTACAAAATTCCATACTAGAGAAGAAGCAGACCGGAAATATGGAAATACATTGTACCAAGGTGGCGCACCAAAATACAAAGATGTCAGAGTTGTTGAAATTCCTAATGTAGATGCGCAAGCTTGTGCAGGAACTCATGTGTCTTCAACATCAAAAGTAGAAGCAGTTAAGGTTTTGAGGACCGAGCGGATACAGGATGGAGTGGAACGCATAGAATTCTCAGCCGGATCGGCAGCAGTAAAGGCTGCACAAAGGGAAAGAGCCCTATTGGAAAAAACTGCAGAAGAATTAGGAGTCTCTATTGAACAGGCACCTAGTGCAGCTCAAAAATTTGTAAATGAATGGAAAGATTTGAGGAGCAAAGTCTCATCATTAGAAAAAGAATTAGCTTCATTTAAATCTTCTAATTTAGAATACGAGAAAATAGGCAGTATTAATTTTTACATGGATAATTCAGGTGAAACAGATTCAGGTGAAGTTCAAAAATTAGTACGTAAAATTACTTCAAATGAGGGCAATCTAGCTGCGATTGGTTTTTCTACAGGATCTAAAGCTTCTGTTATTTTAGCTAGTTCCAAGTCTTTGAGTATTAATTGTGGTTCTATTTTGAAAGAGGCTCTATCCTCAGTAGGAGGTAGTGGTGGTGGAAAAGACTCATACGCGCAAGGGGCCTGTTCAGTTGATAAAATATCTTTAGTATTATTGAAGATCAAAGAATCAATATCTTGATTTATCTAGTTTCGACCATTATACAAGAATTAATTAGATATTTAACTTCATCAGTATTTTTCAACCAGTTTTCTAGTTCATCACTTTCAGAACCGGGTTGAAACCAGAGATGCTTAATTCCTAATTTAGTAATATTCTGGGCGATTTTCATAGCTATGTGAGGTGGAACTACAAAATTAGCAATGTCTGGTAATTTTTCCATTTCTTCAATTGAAGAGTAGGCTTTGTCACCCTCTATTGATTTTTCTTTTGGATTTATAGGAATTACATGGTAACCCTTATTTCTTAGATTTTTGTAGATTTTGTTACCATATTTGTTTTTATCATTTGATGCACCAATAAGTGCAATGGTCGTATTTTTTTCTTTTAATTTTTCAAGTACCATCAAAATTTACATGGAAGCTTTAGTTTTTATTGTTTGAGATTAGCTTTTGGCAACATAGGATTTTTTATTTTTTTTAAGGTATATTTCCCGGGGGACTATAGTCCCCCGTAATTTTCTATGTCTGGAAAAAGATATTTAATGTGCCTTTCAAAAAGGTGGTATAATGGATTTGGTAATTGTAGAGTCTGGGGCAAAAGCCAAAACAATTCAGAAATATTTAGGTAAAAATGTTATTGTCCGAGCTTCAAATGGTCATGTTCAAGATTTACCAAATTCAGGTAAAGAAGGTAGTAAAGCAGTATGGCCAAATAAGAAGTCACAACTTCCAGAACCTTCCTGGAGTTGGACGCCACGTTCAGAGAATCATATTAAACGAATATTATCAGATTCACGGCGTAAGAAAGTAGAAAGAGTTCTTATTGCTACAGATCCAGATAGAGAGGGAGAGTTCATAGCCTGGAGGTTAGCTGAACTTTTTTCAGAATTTAGAGAGATAAAACGCATTACTTTTAATGAGATTACAAAAGATGCAATTAGAAAAGCATTAGATTCAGCAGGAAGTGTAGATTCTAATTTAGTTGAGGCAGCTAAAGTTCGTAGATTTATGGATAGACTTATTGGTTATCGCGCGTCACGTTTCTCACGTTCATGGAACTTAAGTTCTATGGGTCGTGTTCAAACTCCAGCTTTAGGTTTTGTAGTAAAGAGAGAGCATGAAATAGATAATTTCATTTCTACACCTTATTGGGCATTACAAGCTACAGTACAAAAAATAGACTTCAGAGCTAGATTTCATGAGAAGAATGATGAAGATGCATGGAGAGATTCTAAGGGTAAATTTGATTCCCATAGAACAAATAGTCCCACTTTAGCTTCAGAAGGTTTTTCATTATTAAGAGAGAATCGCATTTTAAAAGTAAGTAAAGCAAGTGTTAAATCATATCAAAGAAGTCCTAAAGCACCTTTTACTACAGACACATTATTGCAGACTGCAGGAAGTAGGTACAGTTGGAAACCAAGTAATACAATGCGCCTTGCTCAAGGACTTTATGAGGCTGGGCACATAACTTACATGCGTACAGATTCTACTAGAACAAGTTCATCATCAAGAGCCGTTGCTAAAGAAAAAATAACTGAATTGTGGGGTTCAGATCAAGTTGGTAAAGGTGTAGTTTATGCTAAAAAAGCCTCTGATCAAGATGCTCATGAAGCAATAAGACCTACAAATCCTTCGGTAGAATTACCAAGTGGAATGGATAGTTCACAAGTTAAATTATATAGATTAATTTGGTCTCAGTTTATTGCAAGTCAAATGATTAATTCACAATGGTCTTCTATGAAGATAGAAGCATTAATTGATGGTTTTCCAAAAACTTTTGATGGAGATACTAAATGGAGAATAGAACCAGGGTGGGAATTGGCTTTTGAAAAGATAGACAAGAAGCCTCTAACATCTCCACCAAATCCTGAAATTAAAGAACACGTTGTTCTTAATTTAGATAATAAGGAAAACAATCCTAATTTAATAGAAGATGAAACAAAACCTCCAGCAAGATATACTCAGCATGGTCTTGTTGCATTAATGAAGTCAGAAGGTATAGGCAGGCCATCTACCTATGCTGCAACTATAAAGAAATTATTAGACAGAAAATATTGTAGTGATAGCAAGGGTAGATTGAAAGCAACGTCTAATGGAATAATGTTATGGGATGAAGTTAGTCCTTTTTACAAACAGGATAACAAAGATTTATTTTCAACTAATTTCACTTCAGAAATGGAATTAGATTTGGATAAAATAGAAACAGGATCTCGCGCTGCAGCAGATGTTTGGGATAATTTTGTTAATTATTTTAGAGAATTACATGACAACGCTCTTAAAAAGAAAAAAGAATTTCCAACAAAGCGTCAAATACAATATTACGAACGTCTGTCCTCATTAATTTCACCAGACAGGCTTGAGGCACTCTTACAAGGTAATGACCCTTTTAAATATAATAGTGAAAAAATGGGAGATTTGATTGATTCTTTAATGAAAGAAACTGACGGTATGTCTTTTCCACCTACTGCCAAACAAGTTTCATACATAAAGAGTCTAGCTGAGAATTTAGAAATGAGTGAATTACAGGCTTGTGAAATAGTTTCAATATCTAGTTTTGAGGAATTATCTGGTGGTAAATCCGGTAGTGCAAGCAATTTAATTGCCAAACTAAAAGAATTGTCCGATAGTAAACCTAGGCCACCAAGTGTTAAGCAAATGAATTTTGTTAAAAATTTAGCAAATAAAGCAGATTTAGATGAAGAGAGTGCATGTAAGTTAGTAGAAACATCTGCATATTCAGAGTTGTCTGGGGGAAGGAGCGGCACTGCTAGTAAACTAATAGCAATCCTTCAAAAGAAGGCTCCAAAGAAGAAATGAGCGTTATTACCCATAAATTTTTGAAGAGAGATGATTTAGAAGAGAGAACATACCAATCAAATATTTCTAAAGCCTGCCTAGAGCACTCTACGCTCGTTATTTTACCAACAGGTATGGGAAAAACTGTAGTTGCATTGCGAATAATGCTTGAACGTTTAGATGTTGGTAAAATACTTCTTATGGCCCCAACAAAGCCATTGGTTCAGCAACATTTTGATTTTTTTAATAATTTTCTAAAAGCTGATGTGAATTTATTCACAGGTGCTATTTCACCTTCTGAGCGAGAGCCTCTTTGGAATAGTTCTCAAGTTATTATTTCAACTCCTCAGGTCATAAGTAAAGATATAGAAGCAAATAGGGCTTCATTGGAAGAGTTCTCCTTAGTTATTTTTGACGAGGCACACAGGGCTGTAGGAAATTATGCTTATGTTTCAATTGGGAAGCATTATTTAGAAAAAGCAAGAAATCATTTATCCACAGGAATGACTGCATCTCCAGGAAGTTCTAAACCAGAAATTATTCGTTTATGTCGAGATTTGGGAATTACAGCAGTGGAAAATAGAGATGAGAACGATTCAGATGTTTTAGATTATATTCAACCAATTAAAACACGTTGGGTTAAAATTAACATGCCAGAGGCAGTTAAGGATATAGCGAGTCAATTAAGAAAGTTACAAGATTATCTTTGTGGTAAATTATACAAAGGAGGATTTTTAGATCGCCCACGTAAGGTTTCAACAACAATGATTCTTGAAGCGGGTAAAAAATTACAAAGGCGCTTTACTCAAACAAAACCATCTACTCCTCCTAAAGTTTTCAATTTGATGACTACACAAGCTATGGCGATGAAAACAGCTCATGCAATATTAACTGTGGAAACACAAGGTATACTCCAATTTTTAGATTATAGTAAGAGAATTATGGATGAAGCTAAGGGAAAAAAAGGTAATAGAGCAAACAAATGGTTATCAACAAATTCAGATTGGAAAATAGCACATGAAATTGCCAAATCTAATAAGACAAATCATCCAAAATTATCTAGGCTAATGGAATTGATAGAGTTACAATTGGAGGTCGGTACTTCAAAATTTATTATTTTTTCAGAAATAAGACATACCGCTTCTTTGATAGTCGAGAAACTGAGTGATATAAATGGAGCCCAACCGGTTCGTTTTGTTGGTCAAGGTTCTAGAGAAGGAGACAAAGGGATGACTCAAAAACAGCAGAAGGAGATATTAGATCAATTTAGAAATGGAGATTACAATATTTTAGTTGCAACTTCTGTTGGGGAAGAAGGTTTAGATATACCTTCTACAGATGCAGTTATTTTTTATGAACCAGTTTCATCGGCAATTAGGTTAATCCAAAGAAGAGGTAGAACTGGCCGAAATAGACCCGGTGAGGTTTTCATTTTTGTTACATTAGGTAGCAGAGATGAGGCGGCACTTTGGAGCAGTAGAGGCAAGGAACAGCAAATGCAAGATATATTTGCAGCAGGTCGATTAGAAATAGATGTTCCTACAACCGAAGAATTGACTGGTTCTAATTATTTGAATAGTAAAGATAGTGTTCAGACGACGTTTAGAAAAGATTAGTTTCAGCCCTAATATTATACACACCTTTGCATTCCGATAAATATGCGTAGAAAACCAACAGTTCCATTGAAAGAAGAAGTAAAGCATGGGCATGGTTTTTTCAGAGGTGAAAAGTGGCCTCTTAGTGGTGAAGAAGGCGTTTTGGTACTTTCCCCAAGACATTTGGACCAGTTTGGAAGGATGATGGCAGGTGTATTGCGTCACTTCCCGGACCGTTTTGATCTTGAGATGGATAAACAAGGTTGGGTTGAAGCTTCAGAATTCATAGAAGCTGTCAAATCTCAAAGAAGACATTTTCACTATTTGGAAACCAGACATTTGCAAGCGGTAGTTGAAACAGACCCAAAAGGTAGATATCAATTAAAGAATGGTAGATTAAGAGCAACATATGCACATACTCTTGATTTAGAGTTAGATTTACCTACAGACACTAATCCTGAACATTTATATTTTGCATGTTCTAAGGAAGATGCAGAAGAATATTTGGAGCACGGGCTATACCCTGGAGACAGAAATATGGTTCATCTTTCAAGTACTAGACTAAATGCATTAGAGGCAGGTAGACATATTATTGGAAAACCAATTGTTTTACTAGTTGATGTTAGATCAGCAGAAGACGGTGGAAATGAAATAATGAAAGCTGGAACTACAGTTTATCTCTCAAAAGAAATATCTGGAAAACATCTGAAACAGCTTCCAGACAGCACTTGAAACTGTAACGTGGAAGAAAAAGAGAGAGATCGTCAAGAAATTTCAAGGGTATTAATTAGCGTTAGCGATAAATCCGGAATTGAAAATCTTTCGAAAACTTTGTCCGATAAAGGTATTGAGATAATTTCAACAGGCGGCACATCACAAGCGATAACTGAAGCAGGCGTTACAGTTCGTCCTGTTGAAGAGGTTACTAATTTTCCCGAGATGATGGGTGGACGAGTTAAAACATTACATCCTTTAATTTTTGGAGGGATACTGGGTAGGGAGTCTGATCAAGAACAGATGGCTGAGCATAATATTGGTAAAATTGATATGGTGATTTGTAATCTTTATCCCTTTAGAGCTGCAGCTGATAAAGGAGTAAATCTATCCTCATTAATTGAAGAAATAGATATAGGAGGTCCAAGCTTATTGAGGGCAGCTTCAAAAAATCACTCACGCGTTTCAGTTGTAACTGATCCTGCAGATTATGAATGGATTCTAGATGAAATTTCAAAAGGCGGATTAACGCTTGAACAAAGACAGCAATTGGCTTTGAAATCTTTTAGACACACTGCAGAATATGACACAATTATACAATCAGTTCTTGGACAAAGATTTGGGGAGGAAGACCTTCCTTCTTCATTGCATTTAACTGGCATTGGCAGTCCACCTTTAAGGTATGGAGAAAATCCACATCAGTCATCAATCTTTTATTCAGATTTGTTACATTCAGCTCCATCTGTAGCTAATTCTGCACAAATACAAGGAAAGCAATTAAGTTATAATAATCTTCTAGATTTTGATGCGGCTTTAGCGATTGTAATGGAATTTGATGATCCTACGGCAGTTATTGTCAAACATAACAATCCTTGTGGTGTTGCTAGTTCAACAAGTTTATTGGAAGCTTTTAATGATGCCCTGAGAACAGACCCTCAGAGTGCTTTTGGAGGCATAATATCTTTCAATCGAGGAGTCGATGCTTCCTTAGCTGAAGAAATTATATCTTCCTTCAAAGAAGGGATAATTGCACCTTCATATTCTGAGAAAGCGCTAGAGATACTTTCTTCTAAAAAGAATTTAAGAATTCTAGAATCAGGCAATTTAGAAAATTACCATAGAAGCCCATCCTTACGTTCTTTAGATGGAGGATGGCTATTACAAGAAGCAGACGAAGTATGTATTTCTATTTCAGACTGTAAAGTTGTTTCTAAAAGAAAACCTACAAATGAAGAATTAGAGGGCTTAGATTTTGGTTGGAAAGTAGTTAAACATGTTAAGAGTAATGCAATTTTATTTGCAGACAAAAAAAGAACAGTTGGAATAGGTGCAGGCCAGATGTCTAGAATAGATTCAGTTAAAATTGCTACATTCAAATCACTTCCTGACCCCAAAGGTACAGTTATGGCCTCCGATGCTTTTTTTCCATTTAGAGATGGAATAGATGAGGCAGCTAAAGTGGGTGTAACTGCAGTAATACAACCAGGCGGTTCAGTTAGAGATCAAGAAGTAATTGATGCAGCAGATGAGCACAATATAGCGATGATTTTTACAGGGATGAGGCACTTTAAACATTAAATGGAAGAACTCTGGTTGTTTTGCGATATTTGCAATGAAGAAAACACTCATCAAATTCTTAAGAGTCGAACATCTACAAAGAAGGGTTTTAGTTTTCAGGGCGTTGTAAAATGTTTAGAATGTAGTACAACTAGTTCAAAAGAAGTAAATGAAGAACCTCCACTTTCATTAAAATTAAGAATATCTACAGATGATGAAACGGTTAATGATACTTTAACAGTGGATAAAGGAATATTAATTGAAGTAGGACAGACACGGCCACATCCTGATGGTTTAATTTTGGTTACAGGCCTTGAACTTCCTAATAAGCGTTTAAATCAAGTTTATTCACAAGAGAATCCTATAGTGTGGGCAAAAAAAGCTACACATTCTAAAATTCGTTTTGCAGTACATGATGGTGAACAAACAACTTCCTATAAAGAAGAGTTTGAAATAGGTGTAGAGTTCAATAAAGGAATGAAAGTTAAATTAGAGGATAATTTAGCAAGAATAATAGGTTTAACTTTGCATGGAGGAAAATCGGTAAATAATGCATTTGCTTTTGAAATAGCAAGAGTAACTTGTAAATATGTCACAGAAAATTCTGGTTCTAAAACTAGGTTCACCAATAGGAGAAAGGACTAATGCTTGAGTCAGAAGAGGATAATTCTGAAGTAGTGGATAATAAGATTTTTTTTGAGGAGACCGAAGAAAAAAGTCTTCAAACAGACGATGAACCAATAGTTGAACAAGCAGAAGAAGAGGATCTCGAAATAGAAAATAGTGATATAGTATTCGAGGAATCAGAAGAGGACATTACTCAAACAGAAGATGAGATTATTATATCAGAACCTCAAGGAAAAGCAGTATTTGTTTCACAAAGAGAGATTATATCAGTTATATTTTCTAAAAAAACCCTTTATCATGTCTTAGCACTTTTCATACTTTTAGCATTCTTTGGAATAATTAGTTATACTAAGTCAGATCTGGCTTCCTCTATAATTTTAATTCTTGGGTATGGTTGTTCATTAGGATATTTTGTTACTGCAGCCCTTAATCGATTTGAAGGAGTTAAAAATTTTTCTCGTAGTCAATCATTCACTAGTTTAATTTTACCTTTATCTCTTTCATTGGTTTTTTCCATTTCTTTTTGGATTGTTTTGGATAATGAAACGTATGGGAAAAATATAGAAAGTTTTCTCACTTGGGGTTATATTTTCATTTTTGTAATATGGCAATTTGCACAGGCATGGTGGATGCGTGTCCCATTCAAAGAAGTTGCATTAAGACAAATGTCTAAGTCTCCAGAGAATGGAATTACCAAAAAAGGTATTTTTCTTAATGTATTATCTCCTTTAATTTGGACAGGTATTGGATGTTTATGTTTTTATTTTGTTTCAGAAAATATATCAAGTTTCCAGGATAATTTTGATTCAGTATTTATTTTATTTTGGATTCTTTTAATGAGTTTCATGGGCAGCATTACTTTTTATTTTCTTAAAAATATGCATAAAGAATTTTTTTATGATTCCAAGGTTGCAGCATTTTCAGGATACTTTGCTTTAGGTTATTGGGGTTTCTTATCTTATCATGCAGGGGTATTTCTTTATTCGTTGTCTAATGATCCAAGTTTTCTTTATGATTTAGTTTTTATGATTATAACGATTATGTTAGTAATTTATTCATTATCTGCTAATGTTTTAAGAGGAGAGGCTCGAAGAGCTAATTTAAGCCCTACAAACCATTACATAGGTAAAGCAACAGGATTGATGAGTAGGCATAACGTGATATTTTATTCACTTTCTTTTACTATTGCTTATGGTGCAAGTACTTTCTTTCTTGCGACAGCAGATACTTCACTTATTGGAGGTATCAAAGGAGTCTCTCGCATAGCACATTTGATTGTGTTGTTTAGTGGAATTTTGGTTCTTCTAATTGTTAATTATAATTTACTCACAGGTAGAGGATTAATTTCAGAAGGTTTTGTAGAATCAATTCGCTCCCCAAAGCATAATTAATATCCTTTCTCTAGTAGATTAATGAATTGGTTGGGTTTATTGTCATTCGAAGCAGCTAGAGATCCTGAATTAGCACCCCATGCTTATTTGTTGTATTTACTTTTATGGACTTCAGTAGTAGGTCTATTCGTTTTATTTTTGTTCCCTATATTAGGTAAGACTCTAGGTTTTGTCATAATAGCCGTTTTAATTTTTGCATTTGTTTATCAGGTTTGGTATTTTCACAATAATAATTTGTTCGCAGATTAAGAATATTCGATTTCTTTTTTATTACCAAAACCTTTTGAATTGTCAATAAATCTAGCCCATTGAATTTTCAATTTATATAAATTAACTTTTTTCATTGCATTGGTTAAGGTTTCGTTGTTAGTGATATATTTAAACTTATTTAGGTAATTTTCCCAATATTTTTCTTCAGCAATTTCAATTTCACCTCTAAGTTGGATGCCTTTTATGTTTCTCCAATCTAAATTATTTTCTTGAATTGTAGCAGCGCACTTTTGGTTATATTTCAAGTTTTTTATATGTTCAGACTTTGGATTACTTACAAATACTAATGATTTGCCATTATCAATAGGAACATAGAAAAGAGCCGCGGCAAAAATTTCATGATTTTTCTCTGTGGCCAAAGTTAAAGTATTGTGTTTTTGTATAAATCTACGAATGTCCTTCATTATTGGTATTGATTAGGCTTAAGTTTATAATACACTCCGTGTGGCGCGTCATCCCTGTAAGGGGTTTGCTTACATGACAACACATTTCGACGTTCCAAGTGAACACTTGGTAAATGCATTAGCTGAGACGTTAAAGAGCGAAGACGCTATACAGCCACCTGAGTGGTCTGTATTTGCGAAAACAGCAGTTCATAAGGAAAAGTCTCCTTTGCAAGCAGATTGGTGGTATTTTAGAACTGCTTCAGTTATGAGAAAAGTATGTGTTAATGGGCCAATAGGTACAGAGCGTTTATCGAGGCATTATTCAGGTGCAAGAGATAGGGGATCTAAACCTAATAGAAGTGAGAATGGCAGTAGAAAAGTTCTTAGATTAATTATGCAACAACTTGAGATAGCAGGTTTACTTGAAAAAGCAAAGAAAGGCGGTAGAAATTTGACTTCTAAAGGTCAGTCGTTGTTAGATAATACCGCTTTCAAAGTTAAAAAAGTTTTACAAAAGGAGATTACTTCATTAAGTAAATATTGATTAAATGTCCAGCAGAAAAGTTTTTGGTAAAAAATTAAGATTAAATAAATTAGTTAAGCGTAATAGACGTGTTCCAGCATGGGTTATCCAAAGAACAAATAGGCGTTTTACCAACCATCCAAAGCGTCACTTTTGGAGAAGAGGAAAATTACATAGGTGATTTAGATGGCTGACGACGAATTAATTCAAGAAAGGTTGTATACTATTCCACTACGTAAGTTACACAAGGTAACAAGAACTCGTAGAGCTCCAGTAGCTATGAGGATAGTAGAAGATTTTATTGTAAGGCACATGAAGCCTGAAAGAGAAGGGGAAGTTCTCAGAACTTCAACGGAAGCTCGAAGTGGAAGTGGCGAAGAGAAACAATTATTCATAGATCCTCCAGTGAATCAATATATTTGGTCAAGAGGTATTGAAAAGCCACCTTCTAAAGTTCGTGTAAGGGCTCTAAAGTTTGAAGATGGTAGTGTTATAGTCCATTTAGCAGAATAAGGAATGGCTTTAGTTCAGAGGGATCTTTTTAACAGTCCTTACGCCGGTGTTTTTTGCGCTACAAATGATAATCTAACACTAGTCCCCCCTGGAATTCCTGCAGATGATATGGCAGTAATTTCAGAAGCTCTAGGTACTAAATTAGAAATTGTGACTTTAGGAGGTAGTAGAGTTTTAGGAACATTGATTGCTATGAATAATAATGGTATTTTAGTATCCAATATAGTAACAGATTTAGAATTAGAAAAATTTGATAAAATATCGGAGATACACAAAATAGATTTTGGAGTCCTTCCAGATCGTTCAAATGCCATTGGAAACAATTTTTTGGTTAATGATAGTGGAGGTTTTTCCAATGAAAGACTTGGTAAAAGAGCTAAAGATAAAGCTGAAGAAATACTAAGAGTAAGTTTAGTCTCACAGTCTATCAATGATATGGATACTTTAGGTATGATTGGTTGTATAACTAACAAAGGAGGATTATGTCATCCAGATATATCTTCCTTCGAAAAAGAGGCAATGGAAAAAGTATTTGATATTAAATTGATGGAAGGAACGGTTAATTTTGGATTGCCTCTAGTTGGTGCAGGCATTGTAGCAAATTCGAATGGTGCAGTGTGTGGGAGGCAGAGTACTGGAGTAGAATTAGGCCGTATGGAAGAGGCGCTTAGCCTTTTTTAGTAACTGAAAAGGAATGACACACAGCTCCAATCTCAGAATCTAAACTAAGCCTTATTTTTTTATTTGTTATATCTAAATGACCATATGATTCTTCTTTAATCTTCTTCAAAATTTTATTAGTTCTTTGATCTATGCCAAAAACTAAGGCAATTGTTTTTTGTTCTGATAATTTTATTATTTCATTTAATTTCGTTTTTTTTGATTTTGAAGGTTGACTTGTGCAGATTATTTTTTCACCTATATTTTGTGGTAGTTGCAAATTAGTAATTTTTACTTTACCCTCCTCACAAAGTTTAATCAAATTTTCACCGCCTTTACCAATAGAAGTAGATGGGGCAATATTTTTGGCAAAATCAAGTGGTGTTTCTTTTATTCCAAAATCAACAAGTAATAAATGATAATTATATGCCAAACAAACGGGTGCAACTCTCGAGATTAATCGTCTATTCTCTTCATCAATCCCAGTGTTTTTTTTTGGGTTAATGAGAACTAGATTTACTGGCGGTGTCACTAATAGGCTAGGGGAGTCCCTTTTAAGGGGGTACATTCATGCACTTTAGTAATAATTTGGTGAAAAAGATTGACAGAGGAAAATACAGATACAATACTGCCAATTAGCTTAGAGAAAGAGATGCGTAAATCCTATTTGGATTATGCCATGTCTGTAATAGTTGGTCGGGCACTTCCTGATGCTCGTGATGGATTGAAACCAGTTCACCGTAGAGTACTTTATGCAATGAAAGAGATGGGGTCAGGCCCACGTTCACCTTATAAGAAATCAGCACGTATTGTAGGAGATACTATGGGTAAGTATCACCCACACGGTGATCAGGCAATATATGACACCTTAGTACGTATGGCTCAAAGTTTTTCTTTACGTTATCCTTTGGTAGACGGCCAAGGTAATTTTGGTTCAATAGATGGAGATAAAGCTGCAGCTATGCGTTATACAGAGTCTCGTTTAGCTACAATCTCAGATTCAGTTTTATCAGATATCGATGAGGAAACAGTAGACTACATGGACAATTATGACGGTTCCCTACAGGAACCTTCTGTCCTTCCAGGACTCCTTCCAGGTTTATTGGTTAATGGTTCTTCAGGTATTGCAGTTGGAATGGCCACGAATATGGCGCCACATAATTTGTCCGAAGTGATCACATCACTTATTTTGCTAATAGATAACCCCTCAGCAGCAATTACAGACATCATGAATGTCATGCCAGGTCCAGATTTTCCAACTGGTGGGATTATTATGGGTCGAAAAGGTATTTTTGATGCATTTACAAAGGGGCAAGGTTCAATAAAAATTAGAGGGAAAATAAGTCATGAATCAAATCCAAAAGATGAATTTTTAGTGGTTACTGAGATTCCTTTTATGGTACAGAAAAACAGGCTCTTAGAAGAAGTTTCAAAATTAGTTCGGGATAAAAAAGTAGAAGGTATACGAGATATTCGTGATGAATCTGATCAAAAAGGTATGAGAGTTGTATTTGAACTTAAGCGCGATGCTTCTCCAATGATTGTTGAGAATCAGTTGTATAAACATTCAACTCTTGAAAATACTTTTTCAATAAACAATGTTGCTTTAGTTAAAGGCCAACCGCGAAGAATGAATTTGATAGATTTATTGAATGTATATTTATCACACAGGAAAGAAATAGTAACACGTAGAACTGAATTCAGGTTAAAGAAGGCTCAAGAGAGAGCTCATGTTGTAGAGGGATTATTATTAGCAATTTCTCAAATGGATAAAGTAATTGCATTTATTAGAAATGCAGCCGGAAGGGATGCAGTTATTGATGGCTTACAAACTAACTTTAAGTTAAGTAAAATTCAAGCAAAGTCAATAGCAGATATGAGGCTGTATCAATTATCCCGTCAGGATGCAGAAGAACGTGAGAATGAATTAGAAGAGTTGAAGGGCAAAATGGCAGAATTATCTGGAATCTTGGCTGATTCATCCAAAGTAATGTCTATAATCAAGGAAGAATTAGAAGGCCTTAACGAAAAGTATGGAGATGAGAGACGAACCTTAATTTCAGATTTTGATGGTGATTTAAACACAGAAGATTTGATTCCAAGATCTCAAGTTGTAGTTATGAGAACTCAGGAGGGTTACATTAAACGTGTTGATTTGGATGAATATCAAGCTCAAAATAGAGGAGGCAAAGGAAGAATTGGAATTAAAGCCAAAGAAGGCGATTTCCCAGTTGAGTTATACTCTATGGGTTCACATGACCACTTGCTATTCTTTACTACTGCTGGAAGCATGTATTTTCTCAAAGCTTGGCAAATACCAGATGTATCTAGATATTCCAAGGGAACTCCCTTGGTTCAGTTGCTTCAAAAATTAGATGAAGGACGTAAAGAAAAAGATGAACAAGTTCTTTGCATGTTACCTGTATCAAATATGAGGGGAGAGGGTTATTATTTCTTGTTTTCAACAAAGAAAGGAATCATAAAGAAAACAAGGTTAGAGGAATATTCATCAAGAATAGAAAGAGCATGGGCTAGAGACCAAGGATTTAGAGCAATAACACTTAAGGAAAACGATGAATTAATTGGAGTGGCTATTTCTGAGGGAGATAGTCAAGTTATGCTCGCATCAAAACTAGGCATGGCTAATCGCTTTTCAGAAGGTGAAGTGAGAATTGTTGGACGCAATGGACAGGGTGTAATTGGTATGCGTCTAAAGGAAGACGATGAAGTCATTAGTATGTGTTTAGTAACAGAGGAAGATCTTCTATTAACAATTACAGAAAAAGGATATGGCAAGAGGGCTAATGCAGGAAATTATAGGCTAACTAAAAGAGGAGCTAAAGGAGTTAAGAACATTAAAGTTGATGGAAAAAGTGGTCATGTAGTAGTAGCATTAACTCCTGGAGATTCAAATCAAATATTAGCTACAACCTCATCAGGTAAGGTAATACGCACACATATGGATTCAATAAGAGAAATAGCACGTGTTGGCAGAGGCGTAAAAGTGATGTCTGTTGATGACAAAGAAAAAGTAGTTGCAGTAGCTTTACACAATGAAGAAGATGAGGAAAGGCATTCAGATTTTAATTCTAATGAAGATTCACTTTGCCCAGAATGTAAATCTGGTAAATTAGTGCTTGCGGATGGAAAATATACTTGTGGTGTGTGTGGATTAATCAAGGATGAATAAAGATCCAGTAAAAGACATTAATATTAATTCAGATACTAAATTAAGTGATTTAATTAGTCAATTTGGTGAAGCAGGAGGTTTTGTAGCTTCTAAGGTTTCTACAGCAACTCACATTGTCCAAGGCATGAATTCAAAAGATTGCACTAAATTCTTGTCTTTTCCAGCAGATATAATGGCTACTGGAACTAGAGGATTAATGAAACAAATAGTGGAGAATGATATGGCAGATGTTGTTGTGACTACCTGCGGTACTTTAGATCATGATATAGCTCGTGTTTTAGCAGATTATTATCATGGTGACTTCGCAATGGATGATGCTCTTTTAAGAGAGGAAGGTGTGAATAGGCTGGGTAATGTTTTAGTTCCAGATGATTCTTATGGTATTCCTATTGAGAGATGGTTACAACCAATTCTAGAAGACTTATACAATCAGAAGAAACATTGGGCACCTTGGGAAATTTGGCATGAAGTAGGTCTTAAGCTTTTGGAAGAGAAAAGAGGTTCAGAGTCTTTTCTTGGAGTTTGTGCAAGAAAAAACATAAAAGTGTTCGTTCCAGGCCCAACAGATGGTTCAGTAGGTTCTCAACTATGGTTATTTTGGCAGTCTCATAAAGATTTCACATTAGATATATTTGGGGAAGAACATCAACTGTCAGATATAGTTCATGATGCTAAATCTACAGGAGCTGTAATGATAGGAGGGGGAATTTCCAAGCATCACACAATTTGGTGGAATCAGTTCAGAGATGGATTGGATTATGCAGTTCAAGTAACTACAGCTCCAGAATGGGATGGTTCTCTTAGCGGTGCACGTGTTAGAGAAGCTGTTTCTTGGGGTAAAGTTCAATCTAAAGCTAAAAGGATTACAGTTGAAGGAGATGCTACAGTTCTTTTGCCTTTAATTTATGGACCTTTACTATGAAAGCCATCGTAAGAAAAGTTTCATCTTCTTTTGAAAAAGCTTTAGCGAAATATTTCGGTTCAGGCCCTACTGATTTAAATAAAGCAATAAGTCAACATGAGGCATATGTCAATAAGTTAGTTGAATTTGGAGTTTCAGTAAAAGTGATTGATTCTCATTCAGAGTATCCAGATTGTTGTTTTGTAGAGGATCACGCAATTGTTGTTGGTGATTCAGTATTATTAACAAATGCAGGACATGATAGTAGATTAGGGGAAAGAAAAGAGATTGAAGAAGCACTCAATGAAGATCTGAATTTAGAATATATGAGTAAAGGAGCAAGAATGGATGGTGGGGATGTTTTGCGCTTTGGAAATAAATTTCTGGTTGGCCATAGTAAAAGGACTAACCGTCAGGGAATAGAGGACTTGGGTAAATTTCTTCAAAAAAGAAATTATGGATTACATGTTGTTGAAGTTCCACCAGAATCTCTACATCTAATTTCAGTTTGCACTTCACCAGTTCACGGTAAATTATTGGCTCCTGAAGGCTGGTTTAGTGAATCGGATTTTCCTACAGACTCCGAAATTATTTGGGTGCCAAAGGAAGAAGCCTATGCTGCAAATGTACTTCCTTTTGGTAATAAAATCATGATGGCTAAAGGATATCAATTTACACATAAGATACTACAAAATCTGAATTTAGAAGTACATGAAATGGAAATGTCTCAGTTTAGAGAAGCTGATGGTTCTTTGACTTGTTTATCAGTTTTATATGATTAACTTAATTTCTAATATAATACTGTAGTAGGAGTTTGTATGCCTATAGAAAGTCCGACATCAATTAAGAAAGCGGAAGGTAAGTTGGGAATCTTAATGCCAGGTCTTGGAGCTGTAAGTACAACATTTATTGCAGGTACATTGGCAGTACGTTCTGGTTTGTCAACACCTATAGGTTCTCTTACTCAAATGGGTTCAATACGATTGGGAAAAAGAAATGAAAGGCGTGAAGTTCCAATTAAAGATTTTGTTCCATTGAGTACTTTAGATGATTTAGTTTTTGGAGGTTGGGATATTTTTGAGGATAATTGTTATGAAGCTGCAATAAATGCAGGAGTTCTTGAAAAAGAATTATTAGAAGGCATAAAGAAAGAACTTGAAGAAATTAAGCCAATGAAAGCTGTTTTCGATAAGAATTTCGTTAAAAAGTTAGATGGTGAATATGTAAAATCAGAGGCCACACACCGAGATAGAATTAAGGCACTAAGGAATGATATTCAAAATTTTAGAAAAGAGAATAATTTAGAACGTGTAGTGATGGTTTGGTGCGGAAGTACGGAAACGTATCAAGACCCTTCTGATAAAATGTATAATAATCTTAGTGATTTTGAGGAAGCATTAGATTCAAATAATAAATCTATTGCACCCTCAATATTGTATGCTTATGCAGCCATTAAGGAAGGAGTTCCTTATGCAAATGGAGCACCTAATTTATCTGTAGATTTTCCAGCAATGTTTGAATTATCTGCAAAGGAGGGAGTACCTATTGCAGGTAAAGATTTTAAGACAGGTCAAACACTAATGAAAACAATTCTTGCACCTGGTTTTAAGGCAAGAGAAATCGGAATTGATGGCTGGTTTTCAACAAATATTCTAGGAAATAGAGATGGAGAAGTTTTAGATGACCCTGAATCTTTTAAGACTAAAGAGGTATCTAAACTCGGAGTTCTTGAGCAAATCTTGGAACCTGAAAAGAATCCAGAATTATATGGAGATTTATACCACAAAGTTAGAATTAATTACTACCCTCCAAGGGGAGATAATAAGGAAGGATGGGATAATATAGATATCAAAGGATGGTTAGGCTATCCTATGCAAATAAAGGTAGATTTCCTTTGTAGAGATTCAATTTTAGCGGCACCTATAGTCTTAGATTTAGCATTATTTTTGGATTTTGCTAATAGAGCTGGACTTCACGGAATTCAGGAATGGTTATCTTTCTATTTCAAATCGCCAATGTGCAAACCAGATTTATATCCAATACATGATTTGTTTTCCCAAAAAGTCAAGTTAGAAAACACACTTAGACATTTAATGGGTGAAACAATCATTACACATCTTGGACTAGATTATTATTATGACGAGGATTAATGCAATCAATAATAGTTACAAAACATGGAGATCCAGATTGCATGGAGCTTCAGGAATTTCCTACGCCTTCTCCAGGTGCAGGTGAAATTTGTATAAGAGTTTCTAAGGCAGGTATAAATTTTGCAGACATTCTTTCTCGTATGGGACTTTATCCAGGAGCACCCAAACCACCATTTACGCCAGGTATGGAAGTTTCAGGTACAGTACATGAGGTAGGTCCTGATGTTGATGATTTTGAAGTAGGAGATAGAGTAGTTGGTTCTGGAGGTAGTGGAGGATATTCAACACATACAATTTCCAAAGCAGCTACAGTATTCAAAATTCCAGATGAGGTCACATTTGAGACTGCTGCAGCCTTTCCAGCAGTATATTTGACTTCATATTTGATGATTATTCATCCTGGAGATTTGCAACCAGGCGAGTCTATTTTGATTCATGGGGCTGCTGGAGGCGTTGGCCTTGCAGCTACAGAATTAGCCAAAATTGCAGGTGCTAAAACTATATTCGGAACTTGTTCTCCAAGCAAACATGATTTTATTTCAGATAATGGAGTTCTTCCTATAGATAAAGATAATTTCTTGTCAGAGATAATGGATTGGACAGAAGGTAAAGGAGTTGATTTAGTATTAGATCCAATAGGAGGAGAACACCTAATGCAATCATATCGATGTTTAGGTTCAGGAGGCCGTGTTTGTTC
>CAZVIT010000001.1:45467-46796 GCA_964626865.1 uncultured archaeon
CATCATTATATTCAGGATAGGCAAAATATAGGCAAAGTTTTGATAGATTTTGACTGATTAAAATGCCAAAACTCTTTGGCAATCATTTATATGGTCAAGTTTTGATAATGTTACAATGTCGGAAATAAATGTACGTCTAAAACATAATTTTGATGACTCCGACAAATTATTTAGAATCTTGTTTGCAGCAATTAAGATAGGTAAACCTGCATCTAAGAGAAAAATAGCAGATGTAGCAGATATTTCATCACAATTAGTAGATTATCACATTGACAAATTAGTAGATAATGGTCAATTGATAAAAATAGATTCAATGTATACTGCGCAGACTATATTTTCAAATAAAAAAATTTATAAATATCTTAAAGATACTGTAATCACACAAGAATTAATAGAAAAATTAGTTTCAGGAATTGATTTTTCACAAGCTACTGCTCAAGATAGTCAAGTTCTCGAAGAAGCAGTTTTAACTTTACTTAGATTGTTTACAATCGAACTAAAGGAATAGTCCAAACTTTTTTGGCATTCTTTTATATACTTTTGGAAAAATATTTTTTTATGAGAAGAAGACATATGCTAGGTATAGAAGACAAAACTCTTTGCGGTTGGCCCCTAACTACGGGGGAATTAAAGCAAATGAGGAGTGTGAATACAATTCATGTAACATGCAAAAGATGTCTTGAAAAATTAGAATCATATTCTGAAGATAATAAATTAATAAGGCAAAAAGGAAGTGTGTCAAATGGGTAAAATAGAAATATTTGGTAAATCTTTGAATGAACCAAAGGGATTGTCAGGCTCTAGTGCACCAATTCCAGAACCTTTTGGCGGAATTCCATCTGGTGTTTTTGCAGTATTTGCAGTAGTTATTCTTACTTTATCTATTGCATCCTACATTCCTGATGATGAAGAAACTAGTTCCACATCAAATGATTTAACTTCATCTCAGTCAACTTATTTAGAGAATATTTTGTCCGACAGATCAAGATCTTCTCCTACTTTGTCTTCCTATGACACTTGTGGTTTCCTTGAAATGGATTTGAAGGAGCATTTGAAAGAAGAAATGCGAGTTACTCTTGGTACCGATTATTACTACTATGGCGGTTGGGGAATGGTAGATGATATGGTTATGCTTGATGGGGCTGAAATGGCAATGGATGATGGAGGAATGGATATGGATTCAGCACCTTCTTCAGGAGATTCACAGAAGAACTCACCAGGAGGTACAGAGGGAGTCGATTTTTCAGGAACTAATAATCAAGAACAAGGAGTTGACGAAGCTGATTTTGTGAAAACAGATGGTTCTTATGTTTACATGTTGAATAAAGG
>CAZVIT010000002.1:0-40580 GCA_964626865.1 uncultured archaeon
AAACATCAAAGGAAACATAGGATTTTGCATGGCCGAGGTGCGTATCTGAATAAACCGTAGGGCCACAAATATACAATCCTAAATTTTTAGAATCGGAATTAAAATCTTCTTTCTTTCCTGTAACTGTATTAAAGAATTTCAACCTTTGTCACCTCCGCCTCTCGCACATATATTCCCTTCATCAGGCCAGTCTTCACCATAACACATTGACATACAATATGATTGTGCATTGTATCCCATGGAATCCAATAAACTAGTAACTCTAAAATTAGGCGCTGGAACAAAAATCTCAACACTGGAATTAGGAGGTATTGCTTGAACTGAAGCTTGTAATAGCCCCTGCCAATTTTTACAACCTGGTTCGACAATCCAAGGACCAATTTCGTACCAATTCTCTTCCCCTTTTGCCATTATAAATCCCTTAACTGAACCATCTTCTCCTAAAGATACAAAAGAACATTGTGGAAGATAAGAAGTCAATTCTTTCAAAAGGTTGGATCTATTTCCACCAAATTGACGCCTATCCATTGCTACAATTTCATCCCAATAATCTTCTGCTGAAACTATATTTTCATCTGAATCTATTACAAATGGTTGAAATGATTTCATATCTGCATCTAATCGGAAAACTGTTGACATCCCTTCCGGCATAAACCCTAAACTACTGTAAAATGACACTATATCCATCTTTGAATGCACTCTAATTGATTTACATGATTCTAAACGCTTCATGGATTCCTTCAATAGTGCCTGACCTACTCCCTTACCTCTGCTATCTGAAGAAACCACAACATTACCAATCATTCCAAGTTTTCCATAATCAAAGGCGGTAGTTACTCCAAAAAGTTCTTTCCCATCATGAGCTATTAATGGAATGCTAATACGAAGAAGTCTTTGCCAATCCTCAATTGAATTACCCCACTCTTCTGCATCAGTCAGTGATTTAGCAAAATCAATATCTGATTCTTGCATATCTCTAACTTTAATCATTCTTTAAACCCTCATCACAATCCTGTTGGCCAAACGTCAAAAATTTCTTTTTTTTTACCTGCAACTTAAGCCTACAACTACCATAACCAAAATCCTCTCCACCATACCAATGTGGGCAGTCTTTACACTTAAGCATCAACTAATTACCTTGGGCAATATTAATGAAGATATCTATTGAAGAAATTTTATAATATAAGGTTCTAATGATAGAACATGAATCGTATTTCATCACTAGTGATAGCGCTGATGCTGACCGTTACCACAATGGGTACTGGATCCTTAAAAGAGAATAACTCTGAAGAACAAATTTTTGGAACAAATACAGTTGCCTTAGATGGGGCAAATGACACTATTGACCGAACAAATACTTTCCCTTTTGATGTTCTCTTTAACGATTATCATGAATATCATGAAGTGGTTTCTGAACTACAAATGTTTGCAGCAGATTATCCTGACATCGTTGAAATTTATACGCTTACTGATATGATTCCTGCAGGTGCAACTTGGCAAGGAAACGAAATTTACGGAGTGAAAATATCAGATAATGTAGCTAATGAACCTGATTACTATGATGATCCTGATGAAGAAACATTGTTCATTGTAGGAAACCACCATGCCAGAGAATGGATGAGTGTGGTTACACCATTATATTTTGTTTATTACTTAACTCACTTCTATGGAATGGAGCCAACTGATAACGATGGAGATGGATTAATCAATGAAGACATGATTGATGGAGTTGATAATGATGGAGATGGGGAACAAGGAGGGAGAGTTGATGAATTTGGTAGAGCACTATTCGATGGAATTGATAATGATGGTGATGGAATTATTGATGAAGGTATTGACGAGGATCCTAGTGAAGCTAGAGTTACTTACCTAGTTAATCACAGAGAAACATGGGTCGTACCTATACTAAATCCTGATGGCTACATGTATGATAGAGAAGATCCGGATAGACTCTGGAGAAAAAATATGCGTGATAATAACGAAAATGATCGTTACGGTGACGCGTGTGACGGAGTTGACATTAACAGAAATTATCCCTTTGAATGGTCACATAATACTCAACTTACTGCATTAATTGGTGATGATTTAGAACCTGAATTTACTGTTGATGATGACAACCCCTGCTCAGACGTTTATCATGGTCCTAGAGATCAATATGATGATGACGGAGATTGTGATGATGATCCGGCAACAGCTATACTATGT
The DNA here is from genome assembly GCA_964626865.1 of uncultured archaeon. Taxonomy (GTDB): domain Archaea; phylum Thermoplasmatota; class Poseidoniia; order MGIII; family CG-Epi1; genus CG-Epi1. The sequence continues at coordinate 2,206 of CAZVIT010000002.1, forward strand.
GATACTCCTATAACTGGTGGATTAGGGGACCAAAATACTCAAACTGGTGTAGATGAGGACCCACCTGATGCTCAGCACACAGATGATGATAATGATGGAATGGTTGATGAAGATAGAGAGGGTGGCTTCTCAGAACCTGAAACTCAAGTAATAGAATATCTAACTTGGAGATTGGATATATACGAAGACTATCCACAAGATAAATATTTAGAGGATTATCAAAAAGATATTAAAGATGGCGGATGTGCACCAAATTATGACGCCGCCTGTACTGCAACATTTAGACCCAATTGGCCTGATATGTTTGTAACAAATCTTGATGGAAAAGTCATAAGAAATTATAGAACTGAGGCGCATGATATGAAACATAATTTTATGAATTCTATATCATACCATGCCTATTCTAACTTGTACATTTGGCCATGGGGTTACAAGGATCAGGATCCTCCACACGAATTATATATGGAAAATCAAGTTAAACCATTAATGAATGTTACAGGATATGGAAATTGGAAGGATGATGGAGGTTACAAGGTATCTGGAGATATTAACGATTTCCTTTATGGAATGCAAGGTTCATTCTCCTACACTGTTGAATTAAATGCTGGCACTCAAGGTGGTCTACAAGGAGGCTTCCATGCTGACCCTCTTTTGATACGTCCTACTGTTAGAATGCATGTATTAACTAATATTCATTTCTTAGATAAATCTCCCGAGGCAAGAATTGGTCAGATGTTTGGAAGTTATAACCAATTAGGTTCAGATGGAATACATTCACCTGAAGAAACAATGATGCCGAAATTGAGCATTTTATCTTCTAAAGGTGATGCTGTAAGTGTAGGATTTCAATCAGATACTGCATTTAGTTTTGATAAATATTACTCTAATGACAAATTCCCTATACAAGTCTTAGTAGAAAATGCCCAATTTATGAAAAAAGATTCAATCTTCCTAAAATATCGAAATGAAAATATGAATGAAGATGAATGGGCTGAAGTTCCTATGGTTTGTGTACAAAATTGTGATCCAAAATCATATGACGGTTACAATGCATCTGCTGGATTCTCAATACCAAAACGTGATTCAATATACAAAGGATATATTCCTGAAACCGGAGAATCCATGAATGTGCAATTTTATGCTGTAGCTCAGGATTCAAGGTTAGCGGATCAAAATTTTGGAGGATATGTAACTACTGGATATGGGCCTTATGAGCCAATAGAAATTTTTGTTGATGATATAATTGGTTTCGGAAATCCTATTGTTGATGCAATCGCAGTTATGTCCATGATGGGACTAATGTATGGAGTTGTGTGGGGAGGATTATACAAAACAGTTGGAATCGCTACTGAAGCTGAAAGAAGAAAAAAGGAAGAGGATTTAGAAGAAGAATCTAAACCAAAAAGAGCAAATAAAAAATCTGTAGCTGCAATACCTAAGGTAAAATAATGCCTGACGAACAAAATTCGGAGCAATTTTCTTCTAGATTAGGGCTTATTCTTACTACTATTGGAGCTGCCGTTGGTACTGGAAATATTTGGAGATTCCCTCGTGAAGCTGCAGCTAATGGAGGTGGTTCCTTCATGATAGGATGGCTACTTTTCCTATTTGCATGGTCTATTCCACTTTTAATGGCTGAATTTGCTATAGGTAAGAAAACAAGACTGGGTACTGTAGGGGCTATGAGAGACATGGCTGGAAGAAGATTTACTTGGTTAGGTGTCTGGATGATGTGGGTTGGAACTGCTGTAGGTTTTTACTATGCAGTAGTAATGGGATGGACAATTCGGTACTTTTGGATTGCAATTTCAGGTGAAATGAGTAGTGCGACTGATACTACTCAAACCCAAGCTCTTTGGGACAATTTCATTTCCTCACCCTCTGAGGTTATACTTTTCCAGCTGATTGCAGTTAGTTTTTCAGCATTTATTGTTTATAATGGAATAAGTGGAATTGAAAAAGCTAATATGATTCTCATTCCCTGCCTCGTAGCTTTCTTAGTTGTGGCTATGATCTATCCATTTATTCTGAACCCTTCCGGTGCCGCTATGGGGTTAAGATTTATGTTTATTCCACAATGGGAATATTTATTCAAAGGGGAAACCTGGATTAGGGCCTTAACTCAATCAGCATGGTCCACATCAGCAGGATTTGGAATGGCTATAACTTATGCTGTAGCAATGAGAAAGAAAGAGGATATTGGATTAAATGCATTTTTAACTGGATTAGGAAATAATTCCGTTTCATTGATTGCGGGAGTTGCTGTTCTAGGTACTGTTTTCGCACTATCAGATAGCACTGCTGATGGGCTAGAGGCAGTTGAATCTGGATCTTCGGGTCTAACATTCATACACTTAACTGCTTTATTTGCCACAATGGGAACTGCAGGTTGGATTATAGGAAGCATATTTTTCCTAGCAATGTCCTTTGCAGCCTTAACATCAATGGTCTCTACTCTACAAGCTTGTGTAGTTAATTTCGTAGACATGGGTTGGGAAAGAAAAGAAGCAGTAAAATACATCTCTGTGGCCGTTGCATTGGCAGGTATTCCTTCAGCCATCAGCCTAGAATTCTTAGATAATCAAGATTTTGTTTGGGGAACTGGGCTTATTGTATCTGGATTAATGGTCGCTGTTGTTGTAATGAGATTTGGGGTAAGCGATTTTAGAAAGAATCTAATAAATACAAAATATGCCGATGTGCATATTGGAAAATGGTGGGAATATATAATAAAATATGTCTTCCCAATTGAATTTATAGCTGTTTTTGGATTTTTCATTTACGAAAAATTACAAGACGATAGACACTCTCCTATTGATGGAATGGGGTTAGGAGTTTTCACGATAATGACCATGATTATTCAATGGGTCATCGTTCTCTCAATATTCATATTTGTAGTTAATGATAAGGTAGCCGATGCCACAAAGAAAGGACCCGTTTCTGATGGCAACTTTATCGAGGATGATGATGACGTTGAATGGGCCGAATCTGTATAAAATTATTTAAGAATTTGAGATTTAGCTGCAGAAAATTCTGTGTCACTTAACATACCTTTATCCTTTAGCTCTCCAAGCTTTCGTAACTTCTGCAAAAGTATCTCTCTCTTATCTTGTACTCCAGTAGTTTCTTTAAGATTACTACCCCAATCTTGTGCTCTATCTGATCTTTTCTGAAGTCGAGACCCGCACTTACCACATATCCTAAAATTGGCAGGAGCTCTAGCTTCACAATTTTTACATATTATATGGAAATCTTCAGATATTACTTCCTTTCTAGTGTATAAATTTGCTTTATCCTCTTCTCCAGGTGGAATTTCATTTTGAAAAATCATTTCATTCTCTTTATCATTTGGAAACCAATCTCGCCTAACTATTGTGAATGTATCTCCCTCAATCGTATGATAAAATATATCCATTCTTGATATAACTGATTCACTAGATGCAGTCTTAACTTCAAAATTGAGAGTTGTATCTGAATCTACTCCTAACTCATCAACCATTGTTTTTCCTCTTGAGTCTAAATTGTCAAATGAAATGGTTATTGAACGTGCTATACCATTACCACTATTCTGTAAATATACTTCCATTTCACACCAAGAATCTTTCAAGGAGGAAGTCACCTGTGAAATTGATATTTCAAGGAATGGAAACTGAAATCCCTCTAGGTTAGGAATTACTTCGGCTTCAGAATTTTCAGTTAAAGGTTCTGTTGTTAACTCTTCTAATTTAACAGATGACTTAGGTGTTGGTGATCTCTTACGTTTAATTTTTCGAACTTTACGTTTGGTTCCAAAATCGGTAAAAGAGACTTTATCCGCCATAATTCCATAAAGAATAGGGGCTTTTATACTTGTCTACTTTTCTTCTTCGACCTTTTCGTCATCTACTTCTTCGTAATCGACATCAACGACATTGTCATCATCATCATCTGAAGCTGGTTTTTCCTCTGTTGATTCATTCTTGGCCTGCTCTTCAGCTGCTTGTTGATAAGCCATTTCAGCTACAGCTTGTGAAGCTTGTTGAAATTCTTCAAATGCTTTTTGCATAGGCTCAAGATCGTCCTCTTTCATAGCTTCCTTCAATTTCTCTTTAGATTCCTCAACTGATGTTTTTGTCTTCTCATCAACTTTTTCCCCTAGATCCTTGATTGCCTTATCTGTAGCATAAATGAAAGATTCGGCTTGATTTCTAGTTTCTATGATCTCTCTAGCTTGTTTATCTTCATCTGCGTATTGTTCAGCTTCCTTGACTTTTTGTTCAATCTCATCATCACTTAAGTTTGATTTAGAAGTAATTTCAATCTTTTGCTCATTATCAGTGCCTAAATCCTTTGCTGTAACATTAATGACACCATTACGATCTATATCGAAACTAACTTCTATCTGTGGTACTCCTCTTGCAGCAGGCGGTATTCCTACAAGTTGAAAACGGCCCAATGTATCATTGTCTGCAGCCATTGTTCTTTCACCTTGCAATACATGAATCTCTACGCCTGGTTGATTATCTGCTGCCGTTGAGAAAATCTTTGATTTATTTGTTGGGATTGTAGTATTTCTATCAATCAAAGGAGTCATAACAGACCCTTCAGTTTCAATTCCCAATGTCAAAGGAGTTACGTCAAGAAGAACAACATCCTTGATATCTCCTGCTAGAACTCCTGCCTGAATAGCTGCGCCCATTGCAACACATTGCATTGGATCTACACCTCTTTCGGCCTTTCTTCCAACAAACTTTTCAAATGCTTTCTGAACTGTAGGCATACGTGTAGGTCCACCCACAAGAATAACCTTATCAACATCTCCAGGCTTCATTTTTGCATCTTTAAATGCTTGCTTTATCGGCTTTTCACACCTAGATATAACTGGTCCAACAATATCTTCTAACTTAGCTCTTGACAAATCATGCTCAAGATGTTTAGGCCCACTAGAATCTGACCAAATATAAGGTAAATTTATGGTAGATTTTAAAGTATTACTTAATTCAATTTTTGCTTTCTCTCCAGCATCATGTAAACGTTGACGTGCAGCCTGATCATCTCTTAGGTCAATACCATTTTCTTCCTTGAATAAATCAGCTAGATAGTCAACTAAAGCATCATCCATGTCTGTACCCCCTAGCTTATTATCACCTGAGGTAGAGATTACATCAAAAACACCATTATCCATCTCCATAATTGTAACATCAAATGTTCCTCCCCCTAAATCTAAAACTGCTACAGTGTATTCTCCTTCTTTATCTAAACCATATGCTAAAGCTGCCGCAGTTGGTTCGTTAATTATTCTTTCAACTTTCAGCCCTGCAATTTTTCCTGCATCAATTGTTGCTTGTCTCTGATTATCATTAAAATAAGCTGGAACCGTAATAACTGCCTTTTCAATGTCTACACCTAAATGTTCTTCTGCATCTGCTTTAATCTTTTGAAGAACCATTGCAGATATTTCTTCAGGAGAGTATTTTTTCTTCTTAATAGTTACTCTATGTTTTGTCCCCATCTTCCTCTTGATATGCATAATTGTATTTTTAGGATTCAATACTGCTTGCCTTTTTGCAGGGTCTCCTACAATTCTCTCACCATCTTTGGTAAATGCAACTACTGATGGAAACATTTTACCTCCAAATGTAGAACCTTCTGCTGAAGGTATTATTACAGGTCTTCCACCCTCAAGATATGCTGCCTCTGAGTTTGTTGTACCTAGATCTATGCCAATTATAACTTCTTTTGCCATTTTTTTACTCACCTTTCTCTTCTTCTTTTTGTTCGTCTTTTTCTTCTTTCTTGGAAACTACTACCTTTGCTGGTCTTAGTAATTCTCCTTCAAGTAAATATCCTGCTTGAATCACATCTACTATTGTATGTGGTTCAATATCTTCCTTAATTATTGTGGTCATTGCTTCATGGAAACGAAAATCGAATGGTTCGCCAGCTGGATTAAATCGTTCTACTTTCATTGATTCCAAAAATGATTTTGTAAATTTATCAATGCCATTAATACCTTCTACCGCACTAGCTACATCTGGATAATCTGATTTAGAGGCCTTATCAATTATTTCTACAACTTCAAGAAAACTTAATACTGCCAAACCTTTGCTTTTGAGATTTTGTTGTTCTCTATCTCTTTCAATCCTTTTCTTGTAGTTATCCAAATCAGCCATTGACCTAGCAAATTTATCATTCATATCTTCTAGTTCTTGCCTTAACAAGGATAACTCATCTACTGAATCATCTTCAGTGGAAGATGACTTATCTTCTTCATTGGCAACTTTAGATTTTTTATCTGAACTCATTAGTTATGAACCTAAGGTTGTTAACCTCTAATTCGAGTAAAAAGTCTCTATATAAAATTTCTTAATCACTTAAGGCCAAATTTCTTACGTGCTTCAGCTACTCTTTTCTTGTATTCTTTAGGAAGTTGGTAACGAGCTATCTGCTCTATTTCAGTCCAATTTCTTTGAAATTCTCTCTTAGAACTAGTAGAGATTATCTCCTCAAATCTATCCATGTAATGCTTTGTTAACCACAGATAATATGTTGAAAAACCAAATATAATCAATCCAAATATAAATACAAAAATATCATAATCTCCAAGAGTATCTAAAATTAATTTAGGAGCTAAGGAAGAACTTGAATACCATTCTCCCATCATTCCCACATAAAGCATAAACCCACTTATTATTGTGAATACAGTACTTACTGCTAACATATGCTCTCGAAGAATGTTGTCAAAGCCCTTGCGCCATTCACTTGCCATAATCTATTCTATTAATCTATCTGTATAAAGATTACGCAAACAATAAAACGACTAGGTTTATTCAAAGTTCAATGAAAATTGCAAAAAGGATGGACCAGTTAGGAAGTGAAACTGCATTTGCTGTTTCTGCCGAAGCTGCCGCTTTGGCTGGGACTGGCAAGAAAATATTTCCATTCCATCTAGGCGACATTAACTTATCTACCCCTAAAAGCATAATTAATGCTGTAAACAAAGCTATTGAAGAAGGAAAAACAGGTTATTGTCCAGCACCAGGTATTCCTGAATTAAGAAAAGCTTTAGCTAAGGATGTGGGTGATGCAAGAGGAATAAAATACGATATGGATAACGTATCTGTACAACCTGGTGGAAAACCAAGTATCGGGAAATATATTGCTACAATGATGGAAAAGGGAGATTCCGTTTTGTATCCTAATCCCGGATATCCTATCTATGAATCCCAAATAGAATTTTACAAAGGAATCGCAATACCTTATGGATATATTAACACTCCAGAAGGATTGAAATTAGATTTTGACGCAATTGAAAATGGAATTCAAAGAGGGGCAAAGCACATTTTTTATAATAATTACAACAATCCAACAGGTGCCTCTTCTCCTAATGAAGAAATAGAAAGATTAGCAAACTTAGTAATTGATCACAATATGTTTTTAATATCTGATGATGCTTATTTTGACACCTTATATGATGGAGAACCTAAATCAATAGCGAGTATTCCGGGGATGTATGAAAGAACTTTGACAATGTATACTTTTTCAAAAAAATTTGCTATGACTGGATGGAGACTTGGAGCTTCCATTGGTCCAAAGAGAATAATTGAGCAGATTAATCGATTAAATGTTAACATGGAATCATGTACAACCCACTTTGTCCAATACGCTGGCTTAGCTGGCCTCAATGCTCCAAAAAAAGAAACTCAGGAGATTTTAGATATTCTTAAAATTAGAAGAGATTGTCTTGTTAAAATCTTAAATGAAATAGATGGAATAGAAGCACACATGCCTGAAGCAGGATTTTATGTATTCCCAAAGATAACTAAATTACTAAAAAATACTGGATTTAATAATGTTGAAAAATTTAGGAAGGCTGTACTTAATGAAACTGGAGTTAGCTTCTGTGGAAGACACCATTTTGGTAGGCCCTTAGATGGAGAAAATGATTATTATATTAGATTAGCCTTTTCAGGAATAAATAAGGATGATTTGGAAGAAGGAATGGGCCTCTTCCGAGAATGGATAAATAATAACACAAAATAATGAAAAAAGCAATGTTTGGTGCAGGGTGCTTTTGGGGCGTAGAGTATAATTTTTCTAAAATAAAGGGCGTTAATAATGTTATATCGGGATATAGTGGAGGAAAAACTAGCAATCCTACGTATGAGCAAGTATGCAGTAATACTACTGAGCATGCTGAAGTAGTTCTTGTCAAATATAATGCAAAAGAAGTCACATATGATGAGCTTTTGAATGTATTTTGGAATAAGCATGATCCCACTACTTTGAACAGGCAGGGACCTGATGTAGGTTCACAATATAGGTCTGCCATATTCTATTTTGATGAAGAACAAAAAATAGCTGCTGAAAAATCATTGAAAAATAGGCAAAATAAACTAAATAAAAAAATAGTAACTGAAATTACTCAAGCAAAAGAATTTTGGAAAGCTGAAGAATATCATCAGAAATATTTTGAAAAACACGGCGCTAGTCACTAATAATTAGTGTTATTAACCCCAAAATAAAAATATATAAGAAATAATTAAAGCTGGAATCGCACTGTACAAAGTTGCGACTATAGCCATCCTAGGCGTTAATGCAATAGCAGGAAACAAGGCATCTCCATCATTTGAAATTGCATTTCCAATTAATGCCGCAAATGGAACGATTCCATTAATGTATAATGTTGTAACTAAAATTTGAGGGCCGCAACCTGGAACAAAACCCACTAAAATAGCTAATAAAGGAATAAAAATCCAGGCAGCTTCTGCTAAAACTTCCAAATCAAGACCAAAAAAAGAGTAAGCGTATTCATATGCTAAATATGCTGCAATAACCCAAACTGTCACAAAAGAAGTCTCCTCACTCGTTCTAGTAAAAGGGTGATCTGTATTTGCGGTAACTGCATTAACTGGCGAAATTGCCCAAACTCCAACTGAAAGTGTAACTCCAGCTAAACCTATTGCAAAAACAACAATTCCTAAGTCATAAATATCAATCTGCATTAATTGCATTGATCCTAAAATAAGTCCAGGAATTACTAAAAGCATGTATAATTTATCTCTATTGCGTAGTTTGCCAATAACCTTGTGCCCCAAAAATTTCACCTCCGAACTATAAAGCTCTCCGCGATGAAATCTATCTACTAACCAACCACATATGATTGCTGCAAACATAGATATTCCTATTAATTTAATATAAGTTGTAGGCTCTTTGGCTAAAAGAAGAAAAGCTGCATCTCCCATTGTTGCAATCAATGCAGCAACCATTGCTCCTAAGGTAATATTTCCTCTTGCAAATGCAGTTATCACTACTACTGCTCCACCACACCCTGGAAGAGCCCCTAAGCAACCTGCAGTAGGAACTTGCCATATTCCTCCTTTTTCCATTGTTTTACCAACATCAATTTTAAAGAAATGTTCTAAGCTAAAGAATATGATTAAGGTAGTAGCAACAAATACTGAAACTTGTGTATAAGCATCAAAAACAGCAAAACGAGTTACTTCGCCTAAATCCCCCGGAAAAACGGAAAAAATAAGTAATGAAAGAAATACCAAAATACGCTGATAACGAAATTGTAACAAATCGCTTATGCTTTCTATTTCAAAATCTAGAGATGTTTTTTTTGAAGTTATGGGACTCATGCTTTATTTCCCTTAGAAACATATACCTGCTTTGCTACAGAAGGGGATATCTGGACTATATTCCCATCTAAATCGATGGTAAATCCACCATCAAAAGAATCTTTAGAAATTAATTTCACATGAGTACCTGGAAATAAATTGTTTTTTTCCAACCAAGCTAACATCTCCGAATTTCTATCGGGAACTTGCGTAATTATTACCTCTTGTTCCAAAGGACAATCACTTAGAAGTAATTCATCCTCTAATGGCATTTCCCCATTTGGACCGGGAATTGGATGACCATGCGGATCTCTCTCAGGATTTCCAAGGTAATCTGCAATGGCTTTTTCAAGATCTTCTGAAAGGGCATGCTCAAGCCGCTCAGCTTCATCATGAAGCTGCTCCCTTCCTAAATCAAGTGTCTGAGACAAAAATGTCTCTAAAAGACGATGTCTACGAACAACTGAAAGAGCTCTACGCTCACCTTTTGACGTCAAAGAGGCCCCCTTGTATGGAATGTGACGCACCAAACCTCTCTCTGTAAGACGTTGAATCATCTTCGTTGCTGAAGCTGGAGCTACATTCAAGCGTTGGGCAATATCTAAAGTCGCAACATCACTCGAACCTAGTTGCCAAATAGACTTCAAATAATTCTCTACAGCTATTGAATCCACTAGGACTTAATTAGATTAGGCTAATAAAAAGTTTAGCCTTGGCTAAATTCATCTTTCTTTCATTGTTTCCGGCGGTTGCAGATTGACGAGCCTAACGCCAAAATATATTAAAACAAAACAGACTAGGTGCACAATCCCTAACTCTTCACCAATCAAAAGCCAGCTTGATAATATACCAAATATAGGTACAACATTGATGAAACTAGCTGCCTTATTGGCACCTATTGTTTCAACACCCATTCCAAAGAAAACATAACACAATGCTGTGGACAAAACCCCAAGATATGCTATCAAAAGCCATTCTTGACTGCTCCATTCCCGATCCCAGGGTGATTCATTAATTACAAATGGAACAAATAAAAAACAGCCTATTAATGAAGCCCAAGAAATTGAAGCTAGAGAACTTAGAGGATTATCTTTTACCAATAATACATATCTTCTCATTGCTACTACATATATTGCATAAGCAAAGGCTCCAAACATTATGTATGCATTGCCTACCAATCTATCTGAAAAATCAATATCTACATTAGGTGAAGCTAGGAAAATTAACACTACACCTGTAAAACTTAGAAATATACCTATCACGCCATTACGTGTCAGTCTGTGAGATAGAATTAAAACCGATAAAATTGATACCGAAACTGGATTGAAACCAATTATCAATGAAGCATCAGAAGCTGCTGTTTTTTGCATACCAAACATATACCCAAATTGGTAAAGAAATACAGAAGTAAATGCTAATAAAAATAAATAATTATAATCCCTTTTCAAAGGAACAACATTACCTTCCTTAAACCAGAGCCAACCAAACATGACTGGAACCGCAAATAAATATCTAAAAAACATTACCGAATAAGGATAATCTAGTAAATCTGTTGCAAGTAGTCTTCCTACAGGCCATGCTAAGCCCCAAAAAAGTGAAACTAAAAACATCAAAACATAGATAAGTCTGGAATCGTAGGTACTTGCCTGAGACATTCGAAAAAAATTAATCCTCTTTTGTACCTAAAAAATATTCGTTAATATGAGGATCATTCAAAATATCCTCAGCATTACTAGTATGAACTACTTCCCCATTAGATATAATATATCCTCTATCAGACCTAGCTAAGGACAATCTTGCATTCTGCTCTACAATCAAAACTGTAATGCCTACTTCTCTGAGTGCATCAATTCTTTCAATAATTTGTTGTTGATAAAGAGGACTTAATGCTGCAGTAGGTTCATCCAACAACAAAAAATCTGGTTTGTTAATCAAAGCTCTTCCAATAGCAAGCATTTGTCTCTCTCCTCCAGATAAAGAAGCTGCAAGATCATGTGTTCTATCCTTCAAATCTGGAAACATGTCTAGTGCATGTCCTATTCTCTCGTTCAAAACACTTGTTGATAATGAATTGCCTCCCATCTGTAAATTTTCCTCAACAGAAAGTGAAGGAAACACGTTATCTACTTGAGGAACATAAGCAATACCTCGCTGAGCCAATTGATCTGTACGCCATCCTGAGACATCTGTACCTTTGTGCTTAACCGTTCCACTATAATGTGTAGCAAGTCCAAATATAATTTTTATTAATGTAGATTTACCACAACCATTCGGACCAATTATAGTCACAAACTCACCTTCGTCTACATGAATGTCTATCCCATGTATTATTTGAACTGAACCGTAACCACCTTCTATATCTTTAACATCAAGCCATCTAGTCACTACTCTTCCTCCTGTGCTAACCTTTCCCATTCCCAATCCTCAGATGAACCAAGATATGCAGAAATTACCTCTTTGCTTCCTCTAACTTCGTCAGGACTACCGACCATCAAAATTTCTCCTTCATTCATAACTACTATCCTATCAACACCTTGTCGTAAAATAAAATCCATATTGTGCTCAATTATCAAAACTGATATTCCAGTGTCATCTACAAGTTTTCTAAGGTTAGCAAAGATTTTCATTGCTAAAGGTCCAGCTACTCCAGCTACTGGTTCATCTAAAAGCAATAACTTAGGATCCCCCATCATAGCCCTTCCAATATCCACAAGCTTACTCTGGCCTCCAGATAACTCACTTGCAAGATTATTAGCCATATGGGGAACTTCTAATTGCTCTAAAACTGAATAGGCTTTAGAAAGTCTATCAACCTCATAAGTATTCTTTCTTCCTTCCCATAATGATTTAAAAATATTTGGCTTAAATTGATCCCTTGGTGGAACCAATAGATTCTCAATTACTGTCATCTCTCTCCACAAACGCGTATGTTGAAACGTCCTAGTCATACCTATTTTCTGAATCTCATCTGGTCGTAAATGTGAGACGTCATTACCAAAGAATTCAACCTCTCCAGAGGTTTGTTCAAGGGAACCACTTATGCAGTTAAAAGTTGTAGATTTACCACAACCATTTGGTCCAATTAATCCTATGAACTCTCCCTCTTTAACTTCAAAACTAACATCCTTAACTGCAACAAGACCACCAAATTCCTTGCGAAGTTTGTCAACTGTCAAAACTTCATTCATCTTGATTTACCTCCGCAGGAGGGGTTGGCCTATATGGAACTTCAGGAAGTAAACCCTTCGGATTATACTTTAATGATAATGTTATCAATAAACCTATCAGCATCAGTTTGACATAGGCCATTTGCACTTTTATGCCTCCAAGGACTTCTGGGAAAACTAAATCAAGTGAACGTTGATCAAATAATTGATCACATACAATAAACACAAGTGAAAACCAGAAAAATGTTTCTGAACTACCATTAAATCTTAACAAAAACATAACTATTGATAAAAATAAAAATATGCCTGCAACTTCTAATGGTGAAGTAACAATCCAAATAAATTTATCATTAATCATAGAGGCTGTATCTGCCAATGGAAGTGTAGAACTACCTTGTGCTGCAACAAGTACATTAAAGAGAAATTCAGTTAGTGTAATTATCATGGCTCCAATAAGCATACCTCTATTGTTTCCTGCTCCTCCTATAATAAACGCAGCCCAAACCAAAAAAGTTGATTTTGCCGGAGACATAAAACTAGGCTGAAAACCTGTCAATTTCCATGCCCAAAAGGCTCCCGCAAATGCAGCAATTCCTGCTCCCAAAGCGAGAGCTCTTGCTTTGTGTTTAAGAATATCATGTCCGTGGTGTTGAGCAACTTCCTCATCTTCACGTATCGAACGTAGAATTCTACCCCACGGTGAGCTATATAGAATGCTAAGTAACTTCCAAACGAGGAGAGCGCTAGATATTGCAATTACAGACAAAAGCAACATGTATGGAGCTGCCTGATCCAAACCAATTAAATCACCGACAGTTCTAGCCATACTATCAATATTTGAATCCGCTGAACATGCTAACGGAGTAAGTTTAGTTCCGGATGACGACAAGGGAGGATTGGAACCACAAAACCACCATTCTTGCAAAGGTAAAGGATAGCGTTGAATGCCAATTGCTGAAGCATTACCTCCAGCTCTCAATAGTGGCTCTCCCATCAATAGAATTCGAACAATTTCACCTAAAGATATGGTAATTATAGCAAAGTAATCTGTCCGTAGCCTTGCTGTTGGATAAGCGAGGAGCCAACCAAAAATAGACCCGACTAACACTGCCACAATTAATGCAGGAAATATGTCCCAATCATAACCATATAAATCACTAGGTGCAGTTAAAATTCCTACAATTATGGCTCCAATGGCTGCAAAAAAGATTACACCAAAATTTACGATTCCCGTCATACCTGTATGGAGATTTAATGAATAAGCCAAAAGTAAAAAAATAGAAAGAGTCACTAAAAAATTAGAAATTTGCAAAACCTTACCAAAAAGACTGACTGAAGGGAGCCAATATACTACATAAAGCAAAAATAATAATAAAACAATAAATAAAGCATTGGAACCCCTCTCTGATTCTTTACCATAATCAGCCCCTACTTTCTCATAAAATATTGATGATATTTTGGCTAACTTTGTTAATAAAAGGGAATAATATTTGCTGAAAAATTCATTAATTCTATCTATATGCTTGTTTGTTTTTGGAATTGGATTGTAGTTTTCTGAGATTGATGTGGTTAAGCCTGAGATTTTTTCTGTATATCTATCAATTAAGTCAACCAATTCTGTTTTGGGACCACTAATCAAATCAACATATTTATTATTATAAATCAAATACGATTCGTATATCGCGAATAAATATATGAAAATAGGAACCCAAGGCCATAAAATATCTCCAAAGAAACCTAATACCTCAATAAATGCCTGTTCTTTTTGAACAAGCGCTACCCAATCTTTATGCATATCTGCACTTAATCCCTCTGGAGCACTTACAGAACCTTTACCAGCAAATGAATTATCTCTCACAAATGAAATTGATTTACCCAAAATAAATGAAAATAATGTCAGAACAAGCATAGATACTCCTCGTGAACCTCGGCCCTGATGGAAATGATGTGCACCAGCCCATCCAAACAAAACTCCCCATATTGCTGACGTCTTATTATTAGGAACTTTTCGAGAAGCTGCTCTATTACGAATTCTCTCAATATTCCATTTCTCATACGCCTTACCAATTCCCTCGGGCATTATTACCAAAATAGCTATAATTATTGCGTAAGGAGTAACTGCACTTAATGCAAAATAATTTGTTCTTTCCAATGGATTACCTATTCCTGAAAGAACCGGTTCCGAAATAGCTCGAACTAATCCAATAATTAATGAAGCAATAATAGCACCTGGAACTGAACCAATTGTCCCTAAAATGATTACAGCAAAAGCTGGTAATAGAAGTGTAAATGCAGTTTGTGGGCTAAATAATACAGTCAAACCAAAAATAGCTCCACCTAAACCTGAAATTCCTGCAGACAAAAAGGCACTAGTCATTTGAACTCTTTCTACATTAATCCCACTGCTTGCCGCAAGTTCAGGATTATCTGCCACGGCCCTCATCCTGCGCCCCAATCGAGTATAATTGAGAAGTAATACTAAAAGAATTACGCTACTAAATACAATTATAGGTAAGAATGCATCATTATATACAAAATTAATGGTACCACTTTCAATTGTAGGCCAATCTGAAACTCCTAGATTGAATTTAGCAGTGTATGATGGAAGTTCCCATTTTTGTTCATCTGACAGCCAATCTTTGTCAGGAACTAAACGTTTGGTATTAGAACCAAATCTTAGGTACACCAGTGACCTTAGAATCATTGCAACACCTAATGATGCAATCATCATAACATCTGATGAAGATTTACTATCTCTAAATCCTTTAAACACTAATCTATCTATTATTACTCCTGCTAATCCTGTCAAAATAAATGCCCCAATTAATACATAAATAAACAGTGACCATACTAATGTTCCATCTAATGGAGCATCACTTATTGGAAATAACCAATTTGTCCACATGAAGGCTATACCAACGTACATACCAAGCATGAAATATTCACTTTGGGCAAAATTACCATATCTCTGCACGCTATAAGTTAATGTACAACCTACAGCAATTGCAAGATAGGTAGAAGACCAAGTTAAAGTAGACAACAAGATTGAAATTAAATCAAAACTAATTGAAGCTACTAAATTTTGACCAACTAAAAGAACATGAAGTGAAAAAAGTACATGAATTATCAATAAAAAAGGTGACATGCACATTAAAATTGTACGAACTCGGGAGGGGGACACATTATCAAATAATATTTTTACAAAAAAGAAACCAACACATATCATTTGAAACGTTTGGAGAAGCCAAACAAAATCTGGAGGTAGGTTTCCAGCTAAGAATACATCAACTAAGTTTAGTAAACCCTTATTATGTAACAAACCTAAACATGAATCAAATAAAAAAAGAAAACCTAAAATGGATCTTTTAACTCCTGCAGAGAATGTATTCCAGTGTACAAATAGTCTATTCCAGAGTATCTTAACTGCTGAAGTTAGTCTATCCCAATATAAATTAGAGTTAGCTTTTACCATAGCTTAACCTAACTATATTCACCCCCATAAAAAGCTAGCTCAACAAAAAAAAATGAAGATCTAAGGGCAAAGTGTATGACACCGTAGTAGGCCAAAAGACCTACTACAGTGCTCTTACGTTTTCCAAACTAATTTGGACTTTGTCTAACTAGACTGAACTCCGCCAGTAGCGGTCCAGTACTTACTACAGGTGTATGTTCCTGCTGCGTTATCTCCACCAAAGGTACAGATGTCGTATCCGTTACCACCAATATCCCCGTTATCGAGGAAATCGATTATACCGGAAGCACCTTCGTAGTTAGTTCCTACAGATTCGATACCTTCTGATATTGTTCCAGTAGCCATAGCTGCTTTACCAATGATCATAGTAGCATCGTAAGCTGTCAAAACATATACTTTGATACTGCCAACTTCTGCTGCGTTTGCATCATATCTAGCTTCGAAGTCTCCATAGCTTGTACCAGCACGAGGTGCTGAAACTGTGAATCCGTCAGCTGTTGCATTATCTGTTAATTTATCAAATAATCCAACTCCTGCAGGTCCATCACCACCGAATACTTTTCCAGTGAAACCAGCTTCTGCTAATTCTTCTAGAATTAATGCACCATCAGTAATGTATGAAGATAGATAAACTGCTTCACAATCTGTGTTGTCCATTATTGCTTGAACTGCAGCAGAGAAATCTGTTGTAGTTTCTTCATAACCTTGCATACCTGCTCCACAGAGTGCACCATCTACTTCCCATGCTGCCTTGATTGAATCTGCTAAACCAGATCCGTAATCATTAGTCATGTGTAGAATAGCTAAACTTTCGTTAGTTACTCCTGCATCTGTCATCATATCTGCTCCAGCTGGACCCTGAATAGCGTCACTTGGAACTACGCGATAGAAATGCGGATATGCTGAAGCGTCACTTAGACCTGGATTAGTACTTGCGTATGAGATCATTGGAATTCCGGCTGCTGCCAAAACTGCATTAGCTCCCATAGAAGCTCCAGAACATGCTGCTCCAACTACAGCGACTACACCAGAATCTACTAATGTTTGTGCTGCAGGTCCTGCAACGTCACCGCTGCATCCAGAATCTAGTTCAACTATTTCAAATTGGACGTTATCGTCTGCGTACAGAGCGTTAAGGTCTTTGGCTGCTTCATCAGCACCCCATTTGAACCCAGGTGCATCCGGTTCTAGAGGTCCTGTTATAGGATTCAAAAACCCGATTTTGTGAGTTGTTACGGTTGTTCCGTCATCTGTTGTCGTTGTCTCTTTTTTGTCATCATCATCCCCGACACAGCCAGTAAAAGCACCGACAACGAAGAGCATGGCAAAAACAAAAACTTGTAGTTTGTTTGTGTTCATGTCAAATTACACCTTCCCTTCTTAGGAAGAGTAGTATTAAAAGCTAATTGAGTGTTAAAAATTAAAAAAAAAACTACAACTTCTCGTCAGAAAAACACATGAAATATCTATTAATATACAGTCGAATACTCATAATTTAGTAACTTGTATATCATGAGGTGCAAACAAAAATTATGAGACCAATATTACTTAAAACTTTGAAAATTCTGGCTCTTCAAGGAGGGAATCGACATTCAATACATATCTCCTCTACCGAATTAGCTAAAAAATTAGGGATTAGTCAACAATCTGCTTCAAGACATATTATCAATCTTGAAAAAAAAGATTGCATCCAAAAGAAATATACTCAAGGCGGTCAGATTGTAAATATCAATGAAAAAGGCATTGCAATTCTGAGAAAAGAATTCACAGAATACGGATTAATATTTGGAACTGAAAGGAGTGTTAAAATGATAGGTGTCTTAGAAACTGGACTCGGTGAAGGTGGTTACTATATTTCTAAAGAAGGATACATGAAGCAATTTAACAACAAATTAAATTGGGAACCTTACAAAGGAACCTTCAACCTTAGATTAGATGATGATGAAGTTCCAAAAATTGAAGCTATGAAAGCTGCTGAAGGGATATTAATTAAGGGATTTGAAGAAGAAGGACGAACCTTTGGCAAAGCATGGTTATTCAAATGCACTCTTGAAAACAAAAACAAAATTATAGAAAACTGTGCTATAATCTCACCTAAACGTACTCATTACAAAAGAGTTGTAGAAATTATATCTCCAGTATTCCTCAGAAAAGAACTAAACGTTAATGATGGAGCTGAATTTAAAATAAATGTAGATTTAGGAGATTCTTAAATAACAGTAGGAGCTTAGAAAATATAATACAATGACACCCTTTCATGACTATTTTGGAATTAGCTGGTATGTTTATTTGCTCATTTGGTCCTTTATTGCAATTGGAGCTCACGTTTACCAAGTTGGATTCATTGTAAAATTAATTAGATTAGGGAAAAATGATGATAGATTCAATTCTTGGAAACAAAGAATGAAAGAATTCCTAACTGATTGGTTAGGTCAAAGAAAAGTTGTAGAGGACAAAGTAGCTGGATATGCACACGCATTAATCTTCTGGGGATTCCTCATGCTTGTCACTGATGTTATAGATTTGGGAACTGGGGGATTGTTTGCTGAACTACTAGGAATGTTATTCTTAGAAAATATTTGGAACTTAATTGTAGATATAGGATACCTAATGGCAGGCATAGGAATTCTTGCAGCATTATATCGTAGATTGATTTTAAGACCTGAAAAATTAAAAAATACTAGTATGGAAGGTGTTCTAATACTATTTGCAATATTAGGTATCGTAATCACTGCTTTCATAGTTGAAGCTGGCTATATGCTTGGAGAAGAAAATCATTATAATTCTTGGGAACCTATTGGTGTTGTTTTTGCTAAACAAATGCAAAATATAGATTCTAACACATTACAGACTATTATAGACTTAAGTTATTGGATACACATGATTTTGATTGGAGGATTTTTGATTGAGATACCTCAAACAAAACATTCACACTTAATTGGAACTATTCCAAATGTCATGTTCCAGGATCATGAAAAGATGGGAACTATGCTTCCACTACAAGTAGATGAAAATGACATCGCAGTAAAAACTGATGATTTAGATTTTGAAAATATGACTTTAGGTGTTAATAAATTTGAGGATTTTACATGGAGGCAATTATCTGATGGATGGGCCTGTACCGCTTGTGCAAGATGTCAAGATGTTTGCCCTGCATACAATAGCGGAAAAGAATTGAATCCAATGCAAATTATAATGGATGTTAAGAATTATGGAAGAGAGCATGGAAATTTACTTTTAGCTGGTGAAACACCAGAAGAAACCATCGTTGATAGGTTCAGCCCAGAGGCCATTTGGGCATGTACTACTTGTTATGCATGTGTAAATGCTTGTCCTGTACATATTGAACATGTACCGAAATTAACGGACACAAGACGACACTTGGTCATGGAAGCTTCAGAATTTCCTGAAGAATTACAAAATTTATTTAATAATCTGGAAAGGAATTCAAATCCATGGGGACTAGGGGCGCACACAAGAGCCGACTGGGCTGAAGGATTGGACTTGAAGATTGGTGAACCTGCTGAATACTTATTCTATGTAGGCTGTGCTGGATCTTTTGATGAAAGAAATAAAAATGTTTCGAGATCTACAGCAAAATTATTGAAAGCAGCTGGAGTTGATTTTTCGATACTTGGAGAAATGGAGATGTGTAATGGTGATCCTGCAAGAAGAGCTGGAAATGAATTCCTTTTCCAAATGATGGCTGAAATGAATGTAGATAGTATGAATTCTTTAGGCACTCTAAAAGTAATTACTGCGTGTCCACATTGTATCACCATTCCCAAATACTTAATGAATTAAGACAAAAAGAAAAAATAAAAATAAACAATTTTGAAAATAAAGTTACATTCCATGATCCCTGTTATCTAGGACGAATTGGGGGTGAAACTGAGGCTCCGAGAGAAGCTTTAGGTGGAGAACTAATTGAAATGGAAAGATCCAAAGAGAAATCGTTCTGTTGTGGTGGTGGTGGCGCTAGAATTTGGATGGAAGAAGATGCCGATAAAAGAGTTAACGAAATAAGGGCAAAGGAAGCTGTAAATACCGGTGCAGACTGCATTGCAGTAGGCTGTCCCTTCTGTATGACTATGATGAGTGATGGCTTGAAAACATTAGGTGAAGAACAGAGAACTGTAAAAGACATATCTGAAATAATGTTAGAAAATCTAGAGGCATAAAATGAACATAGCTGTATTAATCAAAATGGTACCTGATACCGAATCAAAGCTAGAAGTAAGTGCTGGAGAACTCAATGACCAGAATTTCAAATATATGGTAAATCCATACGATGAATTTGCTGTTGAACAGGCCGTTCAATTCAAAGAAGCTGAAGGAGGAAAAGTCACACTATTAAGCTTATTCTCGGAAAACAACAGCATAGATACTGATTTGAGAAAAATGTTAGCAATAGGGGCCGATGAAATTATTGTGTTAAGACAAAATGACTACCGAGGAGATAGGCCTCTTGCAAACGCTAAAATTCTATCAGAAGCAATTAAAGAATTAGATGTTGATTTAATCCTATGTGGTATTCAAGGAATTGATTATTACCAAGCTGCAACCGGAACTATGGTCGCTCAAATGCTAAATATGCCAAATATTTCAGGAGTTACTAGTTTAGAATTTAATTCTGGAACATTGAAAGCTAAAAGGCAAATAGAAGGTGGATTACAAGTAATTGAAACCTCAACTCCTGCAGTTATTACTTGTCAAAAAGATATGAATAAAGTAAGATTTCCGGCTCTAAAAGACATTATGATGTCAAAAAGAAAACCATTTGAAAATAAAAATGTGGATTCTGTTGATAGCAATGATGTTGCTACAACTGAATCAAGTTTACCTCCTGCTAGAGATAGTGGAGAAATTATCGAAGGTGAAACTGCTGAAGAAAAAGTAGATAAATTAATTGAAAAATTAAAAATGGAGGCTAAGGTAATATGAGCAACGTGTTGGTTATTGGAGAAATAGATGGATCTAATGTTAAAAATATTTCACAACAAGTTGCTGCAGTCGCTGCAGGTATGGGTGAAGTAACTGGGCTAGTCATAGGAAGTGAAATATCTGAGGCTGGAATGAAATTAGCTGCAGGTAAAATCATAATGGCTGATGATAAAAGCCTAGAAAACTACGACCCTATCAAATATGCTTCTATCGCTAGTAATATAGTAAAGGAAAATAACATTCAAACTGTACTTTTAGGAGCTACATCAATGGGTAAAGACTTAGGTCCAAGATTAGCTGCTGAACTAAATTGTGGATATCTTGGAGACTGTTTGGAGGCCAGTAGTGAAGGGTTTGTAAGGCCAAATTTTGCTGGAAAAGTACTTGCAAAATCAAAACCAAATGGGTCAATTGTAGCCACAATAAGGAATAATGCTTATCCTGCTGGAGAAACCTGGTCTGGAAGTGTAGAAAATTATTCTGGAAATATAGCTGATTCTACTCTAAATACAGTTAATGTAGAAAATGTAGGATCTGGAACTGTTGAACTGACTGAAGCTTCTATTGTAGTTAGTGGTGGAAGAGGCCTTGAAAATGCAGAAAATTATGATTCAATGATTAGGCCTTTGGCTGAAAGTATGGGAGCTGCTGCAGGAGCTAGTAGAGCCATTGTAGATGCTGGATGGGTCACGCATTCACACCAAGTTGGACAAACTGGAAAAACCGTTGCTCCTGAATTATATCTTGCCATAGGAATATCTGGAGCAATTCAACACTTAGGTGGAATGAGTGGCTCTAAATGCATAGCTGCTATAAACAAAGACCCAGATGCTCCAATTTTCAAAGTAGCTGATTATGGGATAGTTGGTGACTTATTCGAAATATTGCCCATATTAAAATCTAAAATTTAATTTAAGATAGATAACGTTATAAGGTACTTTAGGATGGGTACAATGTGTCAAAAGAAGCGGAAGAAATAAAAAAATTACAACAGACTATTAATGAACTTCAAACTGAACTTAAATTCTTACAAGAGACTGTTGGTGTATTAGTAGGAGCTATGATGGAAGATGGCGAATCTGAGGATTACTTTGGAAATGCTGAAGCCGGAAATCCTTCATTCAGACTTAACATGGGAATGTAGTCAGTTACCTTAAACTCTAAATAGAAACTGCTACGGTAGATTTTTGTGCTCGCGTGGTGTAGCCTGGCCTATCATCTCAGCCTGTCGAGCTGAGGACTCGGGTTCAAATCCCGGCGCGGGCGCCATTATTTTAGACGAAACAATTTAATGATGCCTATTTCTGCGGTTATAGGCTAATTATGCGAGGACAAAAATATCAGGCATTGATTGTTGTTATTTTATTACTTACAGCTCTACCTTATTCTCCCTTCTTATCACGAGCTTCAAGTATAGAAAAAGACCCATTAGCTGAAAAAGATTTAGATGGTGATGGGATACCTGACCCACCCGTAAGAGATAGTGATGGAGATGGGCTATCTGATGATTATGAAATCGCTTTAGGATTTGATCCCAATGATTTTGATATGGATGATGATGGAATCTCCGATTTGATGGAGCAGCAAATGTGGGATGACTTGAAGAATTTAGACGAAATACCTGACAGCATGGAGGATTTGTATGATTGTGAAGGTGATTTAGATGGAGATGGAATTACCAATTGTATGGATCCTGATGCCGATGGCGATGGATTTTCTGATGCTGATGAGATGGCAGATTCAGATTTTGATGGAATCCCAGATATGTATGAAAATATGATAGATCACTTGGATCCAAATAATCCTGATAGTGATGGTGATGGAATCCCTGATATGGATGATCAAGATCCACCGTTACCTGAATGGGCTGAGGATATGGCAAATAAAAATGACTGGACACCTCAACCTGATTCTAATGGAATGGGTGGATTGGAGGGCTTTTATCCTCTTGCCGTACTTGCTGCAGTTAAATTTACTGTAGTGTGTGATAATTGTGGGGAACCTACTTCAAATCCTCAATATTGGAGAACTGCTGCAAAAATAATTTATGATAATGGATATGATTCAAATACTGATAGTTACACTCGTAGCCAATGGTGCCCTGCTCCAGGATGCGAACAATATGATATAGAAACTGGAGTTGTTGAAAATCCTGGTTATTGGTCAACGGGTTCTAATCCATATGGCTATGATTACTTAGTTACACACCCAGATGTTACTAGCCAACAATATCAATACACTATGACTTGGATTATGCCGGTACAGGGATATCTGTCTACATCATTGCATACTAATAATGTTTTCATAAGTAATAGCGTTACTATGGACAGTTCTTTTAATTTGAAAGTTGACGGATATGCTCAGGCATATACTTTCACAATGACGGAATATAATATTCCTGAGAATGTAAAACAAGCTGCTAATGCTCCAGAAAATTTTCCTTCAGAATTTACTGAATTGCCACAATTCCCAGTGAGACCTGGACCCGATAATGATGTTTACGATTTAGCTGCTTCAATAACAGAAGGTAAAGATACTGATTATCAAAAAGCTGAAGCTATAATGTATTATCTAAGAAACAATTATTATTACAACATTAACGGAACCTTAACTCCTGATGGTGAGGATTTTGTTGATTATTTCTTATTTGGAAATGGAGATACTGACGGAAAATGTACTAATTTTGCTTCTGCGTTTACAGTTTTATCAAGAATAAGTGGAATTCCTACAAGATATGTAGAAGGAAATGGTCCTGGAGAAGTAATTACTCCTGAAGGTTGGCAAAATAGTGGATATGGAGAGAGTACTGGTTACCAAATAGAAGAGGATACAAGAATCATTACAATGCTCAATGGGCATGCCTATGCCGAAGTGCTGTTTGATGAAATTGGTTGGATAACTTTTGAACCTACTTCATCCACAACTTGTCCTACTTGTGATCCCAATGGCGCTACAACCACTGGAGATGATGATACTGTAGTTGGCAATGGAACTCAACCTGGAACTAACTATGAAATAACTGATAGTGATGGCGATGGGCTGAGTGATGAATACGAAATAGGAATAGGTACAGACCCTAATAATCCAGACAGTGATTATGATACCTTACCTGATGGTGTGGAATCTAATTCCGGTGTTTTTGTAGATGTAGATACTGACACTGGAACAAGCCCCTTACTTGCCGACACTGATGGTGATGGACTGGAAGATGATGATGAAATATTATGTAGATTATACTCACTTAGTGGTAAATTTTGTTCACATCCGCTAGACTCAGATACTGATAATGATGGATTGAGTGATGGAGATGAATACTACACTTATTCAACTAATCCTATCGATAATGACAGTGATGATGACAATCTTACTGATGGGTTAGAAATAGGAATTATTGGGAATATTTTTGAAGAGGATTATAATTCAAACTCCTGCTCTACAAGAAATGGTGAAAGTGTATATGTAAATTGCAAAGAAACCTGGCAGCCTGATGAAGATGGATCGTCTACAACTAACCCACTAAACCCAGATAGTGATAGTGATGGAATCGATGATGGTGATGAAGATAAAAATAATAATGGAAAGTTAGATGATGGAGAAACTGCCGCAGATTTATTTGATACTGACGGAGGAGGAAGAAGCGATTTTGAAGAATTGTTTACTGATTCAACTGATCCCAGAGATTCTGAAGATGATATTGGAGATACTGATGGTGATGGCCTTCTTGACCATCGAGAAGAAGAATTAGGAACTAATCCTACTTTAATGGATACTGATGGTGATGGGATAAATGATGGGGATGAAGTTACGCTATACTTTACAAATCCTCTAGAAGAGGATAGTGATAGTGATGGGTTAACTGATTTTGAAGAAATTTATGCTTTAGGAAGTTGTGAATGGATTTCTCCAAAAACATCTATTTCTTGCGATTACAATGAAGATGGTATAAGAGACGAGAATGACGGAACTGATCCTAATGATCCAGACACAGATGGAGGAGGAACTTATGATGGATTTGAAGTTGATTTAGATGGAACTAATCCGCTTAACAACAATACCGATGATGTTCCTGCTGATGAAAGAGATACTGATGGTGACGGCTTAACCGATATGGAAGAAATTAACATTTACAATACAAATAAATTTAACAATGATACTGATGGAGATGGTCTCTTAGATGGTGACGAAGTAAATACTTATGACACAAAACCAGATAAAAAAGATACTGATGGAGATGGATTAAGTGATTATGATGAAATATTTACTCACGAAACAAAACCTGATGAAAGTGATTCTGATGAGGATGGCATTGAAGATGGGGAAGAAATTAATGATCATGAAACGAACCCTAATTTGCCAGATACAGATGGTGATGGAATAGAGGATTATGACGAGATTTTTACCTATTTTACAAACGCTTCAAACTCAGATACAGATGGTGATGAACTAAGCGATGCAACCGAGATTAACATCTATTTTACAAATGCTACAAAATCAGATAGCGATGATGATGGACTAAGTGACGGGGAAGAAATTACTGGTACAGGTGGATATTTTACTAATGCTACAAGAAATGATACTGATGGAGACGGACTAGATGACGGACTAGAGATTAATACCTATTTTACAAATCCTACAAGTAATGACACTGATTCTGATGGATTACTTGACAAATGGGAACTAACTGGAAACTTCCCTAGTTGTAGCTGGATAAATTCAGATACGGGAGTTACTTGTGATTTTAATGGGGATGGGGATCAAAATTGGCTTGATGGAACTAATCCAAATAATTGGGATACAGATGGGGGAGCTGTAGGCGATGGTGTGGAAATCTATGTGGACGAGAGCAATCCTAGGAATGGCTCAGATGATGATACTAATGATTTAGATCAAGACGGAGATGGGCTAACTGATGGTCAAGAATTTGTACTTGGAACAGATAGATTGGATCCTGATACCGATGGAGATGGATTGAACGATGGGCATGAAGTAAATAATCTTACAAGTAATCCTCTAAATGCTGATACTGATGGAGATGGACTAGATGACGGGGATGAAATTAATATTTATTTTTCCAATCTCACATTAGAGGATACTGATGGAGATGGACTAAATGATGGGGATGAAATCAACTACTATTATACCAACGCTACAAACAATGATACTGATGGAGATGGCCTAAATGATGGAGAGGAAGTTAATAATTATGATACTAATCCTAATTTAGTAGATACTGATGGAGATGGTTTAAGCGATGGGGAGGAAGTTTTAGGTTCTAATGATGGATGGATATATTGTGCACAAGAAGATGAGGTTTGTGCCTTCAACGGGACTAAATATGTCCGATACGGAATAGATGGAACCTACAATGAAGGTTGGATTAACAATGGTGTTGACTGCTCAAATGATGTTTTTGGAGATCCGGTTCCTGGAGTTGAAAAAGAATGTTACTACATTTCTCCCGGATATACTTCTAATCCAAATTTAAAAGATACTGATGGAGACGGTTTAGAAGATGGAGAAGAAATTGATGATTATGGTTCAAATCCAAATCTTGAGGATAGTGATGGTGATGGACTAAATGATGGAGAAGAAGTTAACGATTATAACTCAAATCCAACATCACTTGATTCAGATGGAGATGGCCTTGGAGATGGCAGTGAAATAAACAATTATGACACGGAACCTGGAAATAATGACACTGATGGCGACGGACTAGATGACGGACTGGAGATTTTTACCTTTTTTACAGATCCAAACGATACGGATAGTGATGATGATACCTTAAATGATGGTGATGAAGCTCTTGTATATGGTTCAGATCCTTTAGATAAAGACACAGATGGTGATGGTCTTGAAGATTACAACGAAACTGCGGTGCATCTTACAAATCCTACCAAGTCAGACACTGATGATGATGAATTAAATGACTTTGTAGAAATCTTCACTACACTTACAAATGCTTCGAACTCAGATACTGATGGTGATGGTCTCTTAGATGGAGTTGAAACTAACACAGGAACATATGTAGATAATGAGGACACCGGAACCGACCCAAATGATCCTGATAGTGATAATGATGGATTAAGTGATTCTTATGAAATAAGTGAAAATCCTGCTTATACTGATCCATTGAATTGGGATACTGATGGAGGAGGAGTTAGTGATGGTGTTGAAATAATAACTGACGAAACTAATCCAAATAATTTGGCTGATGATAATGTAGCTGCAAGTGATACTGACGGAGATGGGCTAACGAATGGTGAAGAGGAAGTTTATGGAACTAACGTTACAAATCCAGATACAGATGGCGATGGTCTCTTAGATGGATTTGAAGTAGATATGGTTGAATCTGACCCACTTCTTGAAGATACTGATGGAGACGGACTAGATGATGGTGTTGAATGGACTCTAACAGATACAGACCCCACTAATAGTGATAGTGATGGAGATCTATTGAGTGATGGAGATGAAAATATCACTTATGGAACAGATCCAAATAATTGGGACAGTGATGGAGATGGATTGAGGGATTATGCAGAAATATTTACTTATTTAACTAATCCACTAAACGTAGACACTGATGATGATGAATTAAATGATTGGTATGAAGTTAACTACCATCTTTCGGATCCTAATGACAATGATACTGATGATGATGGATTAAGTGATTATGAAGAAGCAGTTACCTATGAAACTAGCCTAAAAAAATCAGACACAGATGATGATGGAATAGAGGATTACGACGAAGTTTTTACCTATTTTACAAATCCCACAGTATCTGATACTGATGAAGATGGTTTAGGTGATGGTACTGAAATCTTTTATTGGAATGATTACGTTACAGATCCTCTAGATGAAGATACTGATGGAGATGGATTAAATGATGGGCTCGAAATTGACCTTGGAATTAACCCTTTAGATGTGGATAGCGATTCTGATGGACTTGATGATTATTGGGAATATATTAGAAGCTCTGAAGGTTATAACTATGACGCAGGAGATAATGACACTGATGACGATGGAACCTTAGATGGTGATGAGGATTTAGACACTGATGGATTAACAAACCTTGAAGAAATAAATACTTATTTTACAGATCCTTTAGAGGTAGATTCAGATTCGGATAATCTTTGGGACGGGGACGAAATTAACCCTTGGACAATAAAAAAAGATGGAGTAAATAATCTATATAATTACCCTTCAGACCCGACTCTTCCAGACTCTGATGGAGATGGATTAAATGACTATGATGAAGTCACTCCTTCAAATGATACTCTTGAATCTAGAACAAATCCCAAGGATAGCGATACTGATAATGATGGTTTAACTGATTATTATGAAATAAGTTGGTATTGGAACATAACTGGTGACGATAACACGCCACGTCTTTACTACATGAATATACAAGGATGGAATACATCTGATCCAAGAGAAGAAAATACTGATGGAGATATATGGGATGATGGTGATATAGATGAAGAAAATCCTGTTTACGGATATTTCGAAGATGAAGATGTGGGGTGGGGAAGTCCTCCAGCAAGAGCTGGAACTCCTACACTTCCTCCTGAGGAAGTCTATAAAGATCAAGAGTTCATATGGTCTTTTGGACCTTTACTTAATCAGTCCTCGGGGGAACCATATATAGGAGTAGTAATTGATGCATATCTTAACGAGACTGAGGATTCCGATAGCATTTCACACAAAATAGGAAGTGGAATAACCGATTCTGAGGGATTCATGGAAGTTGTATGTAATGGAAGTTATTTAAAATCACAAATAAAAGCTGGCAATTGGTTCTTACAATTATATCGCGAAGAACAGTTCATAGAACATGCAAATGTATCAAAAAGGATACTGGAAGAATGGAGAGATGCACCCCCTAGAGGCATTAACATAACTGGAAATACAACAATAGACTCTACAATACCTACAACTGCTGCAAGTTTGAAAACAACGATAATAACTGGAACTTTATTTGAAGACGACGGAATTCCTATTCAGAATGATTTTGTATCTCTTGAATTTGATAATATAACTTATTACGATTTAACAAATGAAAATGGTATTTTCACAATTGAAATTAATACTCCAGATGTAGAAGATGCTTATTATGATCTAAATCTAAAATATAATGGAACTGAACATTTAACTGAAAAAATTGAAAATACTTCTATTAGAATAATTAATGCATCCGTTGAATTAAGATTTGATGAGTTAAATGATATAACCTTTAATTTAGAAGAAGAATATAACATAAAAGGCACCATATTTGGTGATGAAGGTGCACAACCTACTGGGACTATTGAACTAAGATATGGAGATAATTATATTGGAGAAGCGATTGTTGTTGGAAATCAGGCCTGGGATATTAGTTTCGCGGTACCACATAATGCTTCATGGGGAAATACCATACTAACTGCAACTTATTCGGGTAATGAAATTTATCCTTCTGACATAGTTGTAGATGATATTATAATAAAAGGAGAAAGTAACTTAACATTAGAAAAAATTACTTCATTAAGAACTAATTTAATAAAGATAAAAGGAAATTTAACAGACCATAATGGCCAAATTATTGAGGATAAATTAATTACTCTATTCTTTGACAATAACCCACTTGGTTCAGTTAGAACTGGAAGTGATGGAAGCTATGTTTTCTCACAGAATTTATCAACTGAATCTGCAGGATTACATCAAATTAAAGCTGTTGTTTATGGTAGCACTACACTTTCATCTGCTGAAACAATAAATAATCTAACTTTATTAGCTACACCAAATTTAATATTTGACGATTCTGCAAAATGTAAAAACACGGAAGAGTTTACAGAAAAAATTTGTAAAGCTGCTAGAGGAACCGAATATAACTTATCAGGAATACTTGTAGATGAATTAGGCAATATAATGCCTAACACAACTATTGACTTCTTCAGTGAAAATATAGGAATGGCACCTCTTTCTAAAACCGACTCCAATGGAGAATTTATTTACAATGAAGTTGTAAATGAAGGGCAAACTGATATTTTTACGATTGATATTACAATAGAAGAATCATACATATTAGAAACTGTATTTGAACTAGATATTATTCCACAAACAAGCGTAATTCTCACCTTAAAAGTAGACAATGAAAACAAAAAGGCATACAGAGGTGAAAATGTCAATTTGTCAGGTTCTCTTGCTGATAATTCAGGTACGCCCCTCAATGATCAGGTTGTAGGAATTCTTATCAATTCTAATATTGTTTATACTTCTACAGACGAAATGGGCCTTTACACTCTTAATTATCCTTTAGTTTCTAATTATGAGTTAGGTGAAAGCAATGTTAGCATAATTTATAACGAAACAGATTGGTTTTTAGGTTCTACCGAACACAATGTCTTTATTGTTTCTGGAACTACTACATTTGAGGCTGTAAATGTTGAAGGTGATTGGTTCAATAATGAATTAAGGCGTGGAGGTGATATCAATGTTTATGGAATATTAGTAGACGACCTAGGAAATCGTGTGAATGACAATATTTCAGTTAGCATTGGGAGCTCAGAACTAGCAACGGTATTTACGAATGAATCCACATTTATTTCAACAGGAACTATTCCCGAGGATTATAGAAACAATCATACTTTGGAAATTGCCTTTATGGGAAGCTCCTACCTAGATGGAACTCAATACAAGAGTAAGCATTCTATATTAGTAGAAAGTGAAATACGATTTGATTTTGAACCCCAAAATGTTTTCCCAGGAGATATTGTCAACGTTTCCGTTTGGTTAGAAGAAGATGATGGCAGCCCTATTCCTGATTCAGAACTGGCAGTTATAGTAAATCTATTTTATGAGAAAAATATTGAAATGGACACATATCTTGAATATAATTTAACTACCGATCAGGATGGTTTTGCTAAATTTAATTTTGAATTCCCCGAAGATGCAAGTAGCGCAAGTATAGAAGCTGCATTCTCTGGAGGATATATTGATGCATATGATGATACTCCACAAGAAACTGAATTAACATCTACAAACGTTGCTATTAGTATTACAAAATCTCCTGAAGCAAAAGAGCCTTTTGATATTAATAAGTATTTACCCCTATTCATTGGAATCCCTGCTGCACTTTTGGTAACTGCTTACTACTTATACTGGACACAAAAACACAAATATGAAGTTCGAAATTTGATTAAGCAAATGCAGAAAGAATTGAATAAAGACGAGGATTATAGACAAATTATAATTAAATCTTATCATCAATTATTAAATATTCTTGATAGATATGGATTCATTAAAACTAAGACTCAGACCGTCAGAGAATTTACAGATGTTATGCGAACTGCGTTACCTATACCTAATCAAAGTGTTAAATTATTAACTTCATTGTTTGAAATTGCAAGATACAGTGGAATAAAACCCAAAGTTGTTGATGAATTTGGAATGGAAATGATTGATGGATCATACAATATCTGGTGTGTAGAAGCAATCAACAATCTCCATGAAGTTGAAATAGAGTTGAACAAAGGACTCAAAGAAGGGAAAGTTTCTAGATTCACAAATATATTTGGAATGAGGTCTGCTAAATGAGAAGAACATTCCGTGAAAGATATGGCTCAAAACTTTTTTCTCTTTTTATCATTCTTATGATGGTTACTGTCGTTTATCCTACCTTAATTACAAATGCTAAAAATCCTTCTCAACTCTCTGCATATGATGACGATTGGAATGATATTTCAGATTTTGCTGCAGATATTGATGAAGATCAAAACGGTAAACATGTCATGAAAACTATTGTTTCAAGACCTGCAATCATTAACAAAATATCTGAAATTGAAAAAAATACAACAACTCAAACTATTAATGTTAATTCAACTGTACTCGTCATTATTGGAGTAGAAAGAAGCTATTCTGAATTTGATTCGAATGCAATTTATAATTTTGTTAAATCTGGAGGAAAAGTTATCATTGCTGACGATTCAGGTTATGGAAATTCTGCATTTTATGGTGAAATGGGAACTTTAGAGATTGGTGTTAAACTAAGAACTAATATCGTTCAAGAAGGTTGCCAGCCAACCCAAGACTCGGGATTACTGGCTCAAGGTTTAGATTTTGCAGGATATGATGGAAGTAGTGGTAGTAGTCCAAAATGTAAACCTGCTCAATTATATGATTCAAACCATTGGGATGAACCTATACACCCCAAAAATAATTCAATTGCTATAATCGATGCTGATGTGCCAAGAATGGGTTTTAGCGGTCAATTAATGATGAGCTCGCCTGGCGCCCTTACAATTCAAAGTGGAGGAGCTGCTGAAGGTTTAGTTTGGTCAAGCCAACAAGCATTTATCGATTATAACCAGGACCAAATAGGAGGAAAAGGAGAAGGAACATACAGAGATGACTCCACTAATGGTGTAGAAGTTGTTGCTGAAGCTAATATTGGAGATGGAAAGGTTATTTTTATCTCAGATACAAGCATATTTACAAACGAATATTATGATGATTTAGATAACCGAGACTTTATTTTGGCAATGGTAAACTACATTACAGAAGGTGAAAAACATACTCTAATTTTTGATGAAAGTCGCCATATACAATCTGACATACTCTCACTTGTTTATGTCCAATTATTTGGAATATTAGGATATATTAGTAATAGCGAAACTTTAGGAATCATTTTTTTAGGTTCAATTATTTTAATTTTACAACTAGTCATGATGAGAGTAGAAAACCCAAAACCTTGGAGGCACCTTTTCAATATATATGAGGGGAGATTATCTCGATTTAGGGTTCCTCATGCACACTATACTCATCCAGATACGATTAAAGAAATATTTATCGAAAAAGTAAGAATTGAAAATGGATATACAAGAGAAGAGTTTGGGATGCTATCTCAAACAAAAATTGAGGAACTGCTGCATGATCCTCTATTAATTAAATTTATGATCAATGACGATCGAAGTATGACCTTAAACGAGGTTGAAGAAGCTATAAAAGGATGGAAAAAATAATGGGCCTATTTGGAAAAAAGAAAACAAAAGAAGAGCAAGAACCAACTCCTGAAGTTGAGACTGAAGAACAAAATGATGGTGTACAAACCTACATGATGGATCCTTCATTACAAGAAACGCACGACATGATGCAAGCGGTTTTAGCTGAGGCTGAACAAGTTGTTATGGGTAAAAGACCTATACTTGACTTAACTGCCGTGGGAATACTTGCTGGTGGAAATATTCTCTTCGAAGATAATCCAGGATTGGCGAAAACTCTTTTAGCTAATACCTTCGCACAAGCATTAGGCATTAATTTTAAACGTGTCCAATTCACACCTGACCTTTTACCTGCAGATATTACTGGAATTTATATATGGAACCAAAAAGACCAAAAATTTGAATTTAGAAAAGGGCCATTATTCTGTAACTTATTGCTTGCAGATGAAATAAATCGAGCCCCCCCAAAAACACAAGCTGCATTATTGGAAGCCATGCAAGAACATCAAGTTACTATTGAGGGTGAAACCCATATTTTACCTGAACCTTTTGTTACACTAGCTACACAGAATCCTATTGAATCTGAAGGTACCTATCCATTACCTGATGCTCAATTAGATCGTTTTATGATGAAACTATCTATGGGATATCCTGGAAGGCCTATTGAAAGAGCAATACTTGTAAAACGAAAACAACGTGGAAAAGATGACCATGAACTCCAGGCAATAACTACTCCTGAAAAGCTTAGAGAAATGCAATTAAGTCTTGAGAAAGTAAGAATAGATGATTCAATTATTGAATATATTGTTGAAATTATTTACCGAACGAGAGAGGATCCACGTGTAAAAGTAGGGTCTTCACCGAGAGGTGCACAATCTCTATTCAAGCTATCTAGGGCTCTTGCTGTTTTGAGTGGAAGAGATTATGTAATACCTGATGACATCAAAAGACTAAGTATCTATACACTAAGACACAGGATAATTCTAAAACCTGAACCAAGAATTAAAGGTGTTAAAACTGAAGAAATCGTTTCTGAGATTCTTGAACAAGTAGAAGTACCAACTACACAAGGACAATTAGAAGACTAGATGTGGAGTAAGAAAGCTGCAGCTGTCGCAGGAGGTGCTATCTTCTTGACACTCGCAGGATTGATTAGATTAAATTATCTTTTCATAAGTGCTGGACTAGTAATGCTAACCTTTGTTGTAATATCAAGTTTCTTAGATGTTTGGATGCCTAATGTTAAAATTAGGAGAGAAACAACATCTGATAATATTTTTGAAAATGGAACTATGTCTGTCAAATTTATAATTAAAAATACAGGATTAGGAATTGGATTTGTAGAAATATATGATAGTCTGCCACCTCAGGCTAGAATAATTAAAGGATCAAATTACACTTTACTATACATGAAGCCTTGGCAAGAAGTTTCTTTTGAGTATTCACTGAAATTACCACTAAGAGGACATTATCATTTAGGCCCAGTTAAGATGCGTGTAAAGGACGCTTTTGATTTATTTTACAATGAAAGATCAGAAAAGTCTATACATAGCTTCTCTGTATTCCCTCAAATAGAAGTTCTGGAAGACCAAATTATTACTTCTCGATCTCCGAAATTACTTTCTGGGGCAATGCCTTTAAATGTAATTGGTACAGGAACTGAATTTTATTCATTAAGAGAATTTGTTCCTGGCGATTCACTTCGTTCAGTCAATTGGAAGGCTTTAGCTAAAAAAGGTAAGATGATGGTCAATGAAACGGTTAGAGAAGATGTAATGGATGTTATCTTACTATTAGATGCAAGGGAAATCTCTGCAGTAGGAGGAGGTAATGACACTCCTCTTGAAATGTCCTGTAGAGCTGCTGCAACGTATGCCAAACAACTACTTGATGAAAGAAATAATGTTGCTCTTATGGTTTATGGTGAAAGTATTGAAAGAGTTGATTTGGACCGAGGTGAACATCATCTTTTCAAAATTTTGACTGCATTATCAAGTGCTAAACCTCAGGGGAATCTAAAATTAGAAATTGTAATGAAGGATTTGCTACCACACCTTCCAAGTGGATCGCCAATTATTCTTTTTAGTTCACTCGATGATGATCATACTATTGCTGAAGCATTTACAAGCACAATTAGTAGAGGATTTACAATTACCACTATTTCACCATCTAGCTTAGACTTTGAGGAAAGAATGAAAAGAATTCCTATGGAACCTTTATTGATTGCTAAAATTGAAAGAGACAACATGATTTCTGAACTTAGAAGCTTTGGACTCCAAGTAGGCGACTGGAAATATGGTGATAATGTAAATACTGCTTTGCAGGAGATGTAAATGGAAGAAAGCCCTGTAGAAATAAAAGCATCAAGAATACCAAAAATCGATAAAATTATAAATTACAAAGATTTATTTGGAGAATACCCCATAATATTTGCAATTAAAATAATCTCTAGTTTATCTCTAATATATGTAATTAGTGAATTTTACATTTATCATAATCCGATGGATTCTCTTGTCACTAAATATCTTGGAGATTCTTTAAAAGGTTTTGACCCGCAACCGGATGTCTTTGTTCCGTGGGGCTTTGCAGCGGGTTTTCTTTTTTATATTTTTACTATCTTTAAAGGGAAATACAAATTCTTCTTATTCATATTAATTGCTGGAAGTCTAGGCCATTATATTGCTGATCCAGCTATAGATGTGCAACAAGGTGAATATCTTATTCCCTCCAAAGTTGAAATTGAGAATAGCGAAGAAGATGCTACAGAATGGAAATGGAAACCTGTTAAATTAATATATGATGATGTCGAAGAAACAAATAATAGAATTGATGACATATCAGTTAGACTTACAAATATTATTTTTGGATCAATGCCCTTCTTTGGGGCTTATGGAATATGGAAGAGAAAAGGCTGGGCAATTGCTGCATCTATTGGTTTAGCAATTATTATTGGATTTCTGTATACGCCTAATTTATGCCTTGAGAATTTTGAAGAAGATTTTTGTGGGTATGACACAAAGCAAGAGGAAAAAACTTGGAGTGAGTATTTGTCAAGCGGGATTTTTATTGGCCTAGGATTTGTAATTTATATTGAATTATCATATGCTGCGATAAAATATGAAAACTATGCCGAACAATTCAAACCTGCTGGCCTAGATGTTGCTCTCTTAACTGATGCTCAAAGAAAGAGTGTTTCTAAAACTTTGAGAACACTATTTGTGAGTTATTTAGTTAACCTCGCTGTAATTCTATTTGCAACATTTATTATTGCAGAAGTGGTAATAAATATTAACGATTATCTATCCACAAGTGATGGACAAATACAGGATTCTATCGAATTACAAGGCCCATATGGCATTGTCTTTACTTCACTCCTATTTTTCTTATTATTAGGTATCATTAGGATGTTCATAGGTCCAGATAACAAAATTGAAGAAACTTAGGATATTTCAATAACTTCATTTTCTTGAGGCAAAATAAGTTCATAATCTTTTAAATCTTCTTTGAAAGCTTCTCGATTATCGCCATGGTAAAGAATAACTTTTTCTGGATTGCATGCCTCAATAAAATCAACAATTTGACTATGGCCTGCATGCCCACTAAGATCAAAGGACTTTAATTGACAATTAATATCCACAAGAGGAGATGAATCTCCTCTTTCCAGCCTAAGTTTACTTGTTTCCTTCAATAAATGTCCATTTGTACCTGGAACTTGGAAACCTGTCAAAAACACTGCTGAGGAAGGATTCTTACGTATTTCTGATAAGTAATGTAAAACAGGTCCTCCGTTTAGCATTCCCGAGGTAGTAACTATGACATCGCCCTTCATTGCTGCCTTTCTTTGGCGTGAGTATTTAACAAAATTAGTATTTCTAAATGCCTTGTTCATTCCTCCTACATCTCTTATTGCACCAGGATATTTTTGTAATATTCGAGCTATATCTCTACCCATTCCGTCAAGCCAGACTTCACAACCTAACTTTTCAACGAGCATCAATAACTCTTGGGATCTTCCTAAACCGAATGAAGGAAGTACTACTTGCCCTCCCATATTTACTACATCTTCTACAGAATCGACTAACTC
Source organism: uncultured archaeon (assembly GCA_964626865.1). Taxonomy (GTDB): domain Archaea; phylum Thermoplasmatota; class Poseidoniia; order MGIII; family CG-Epi1; genus CG-Epi1. The sequence goes on from CAZVIT010000002.1 coordinate 39,447, forward strand.
TTTTTCTGTTTCAACTCTATCAGGATGCTCTCTTCCCCCATATGTTGATTCTATTGCTAATGTTTTACATTGACGAGGCTTAGCTGCACGAGTAAGTTGAGTATTTACGGTATGGATATCTCCTGTGAATAAAAAATCTTCTTGTGGGAAATTATACATTACGGCTCCAGGAATGTGGCCTGCATTGTAAACATTAAACTCGAAACCTCCTCTATATTCTACATTTCCTGGAAGAATTCCTCTATGATTTTGTACCAAATCAGAAATTGCTGTTTTGTGAAAAGGCAATGGATAATTTTCTATTTCGGCAACTCTTAATGTGTCTTGAGCCATTCGTTCTGCAAGATCTCCAGTTACTGGTGTAGAAACTATAGGAGTTCCTCTGCTAGCAATTTTTGGAACTAGACCACAATGATCTAAATGTGCATGAGTAAGTAAAAGAGCATCTACCTCAGGGGCTGGTAAAGGGTATTTTGGAGGGTCATCTGGTTGTAAACCATAATCAAGTAACAAACGTCCATTATTGCCCTCTAAGATTGCACCTATTCTACCTACTTCCGAGGCTCCGCCTAAGTATCTTAATGTTGCTGGCATCGGGTTAGCCTAATCCCAATCATCCCAATCATCATCTGAAGAAGAAGCTGCAGTATTTGATGATTCAAGACTTGGAGGACTATTAGGAGGTGATTCATATTCATCTTCATCGTCCCAATCTTCATCGTCTTGCTGATTATAGGAGATAGCTCCTACTACTATTATCAAAGCAAAGAAAACAAAAATATACCACAAATCAGATATTGCTGTAGTCAATCTAGCTGTAAAGCCTTGTTCTACATCTATAACAAATGATTGTTTTTTATCTCCCTCATTAATTTCACTAAATACTGAGATTGTAATACTCTCCTGATCACCATCTCTAGCTTCGTCACTAACTACAATTTGTATTGGAACTGAGGTTGTGCGCCCAGCTTCCAACTCATATGCATTCTTTTCAATAAAAAGAACTCTCCATCCAGATGGAACTGACGTTGCTGAAAGTGTAAACTTATCAGCTGCATTTGCTTTATTTTCTATGACTAATTGAAACGTAAAACTGTCACCTGGAGCCAAAGTTTCTCTATACTGCAATGAAGA
>CAZVIT010000003.1:0-36428 GCA_964626865.1 uncultured archaeon
CTGAGCTACAGCGGCATGGAATTGTTCCACTAAAGTATGGTTTAAAACTTCTGCTATGGACCGAGAATGTATTTATGGAGCTGTTAATACACCTCAGTGTCCCTAGTAATTATGGTCAAAACAAGGCTAACAACAGGTGGTTTTGCTGAACCTGTAGTTACAGATACCGCAAAAAGTTTGTCAAAAATGGGACATCGCGTGATACTCTTAGCGTGGGACCGAACTGCTAAAGGTGAAGAAACTGTTACTACAGATTGGGGGACTATATGGAAATACCAAGAAAAATGCTCACTCAATAATCCACTAACTTTTGCAAGGAAACTTCCAGGATTTCTAAGATGGAGTACTTGGCAAATCTTAGCTTTTCAGAAAATAGAAAAAGATATCATTTTACATTATCATGATTTAGATACTCTAATTGGAGGTGTTTTCACATCAAAAATAGGTGAATTACCTTTAATCTATGATTGCCACGAAAATTATCCTGGTTTAGTTAAAGGTGCAATTTCTTCTAGAGGGGCAACATTTCTACACAAAATAGAAGCTTATCTTCTAAATTATTGCGCTGGAATTATGGCTGCTGGACCTGCCGGTTATATCAGATTAAGAGAGATGCTAGAAAAAGGTAGTAACGCACCATTTAGTGCAAACGAAGATGAAGCATTTAAAGTTCTTAGTAAATCTCAAAGTGAATTTCTGAATTCTAGAATAACAAAAGTTGGAAATGCAAAAAGGTTAGAAACTTATCCATTAAGTAGGATTGAAAAAAGAAATCGAAAAGAGAAATTTAGACTTTTGTATATTGGTGTTTTAGAAAAACATCCCTCGAGAGGAATCCTAGAAACTGCTATTACTGTAAATAAAATGAAGGACATACAATTCGATATCGGTGGATTTGGAACCTTAGTTCCTACTATAAAGAAAGTTTGTGAGAACATGGAAAATGTAAACTATATTGGTTCCATTCATCCAGACAATGTACCACTACAAACTATAGATTCTGATGCTGTACTTATGGCCTTAGATCCTAATAATGATAACAATCGTATGAGTGCGCCCAACAAATTATTTGAAGCTATGTCTGCTGGAGTTCCTATAATAACTTGTAAAGAACTGCTAATGGGGCAATTTGTAGAAAATGAAGAGATTGGACTAACCTTTGAATGGGGTAAATGGGACAGACTTAAAGCTTCTTTAATGAAGTTAATTTATGACAAAGAGTTGCAAGCAAAAATGGGACGAAGGGGAAGAAGACTTGCTGAAAAGACTCACAACTGGGAAAAATGTGAGGAACGAGTTGAATCCTTATACCGCTACGTAAAATTAAATACTAATTAATCTTTCTTAATTGCAACTGGCTCAATATCTACTTGTCTAATTAATCTATAACCCTCGTTAGATTCTAAATAAGAAGAATTACCATGCAATTCCATATCAACTATATGTGCTGGAAAATTGGCCCCCGATAAGGTATAAAGCCTAGGGCGGCCTGCAAAACGAGGATTTATCTCCGAAACTTTATCTCCCATTAAATCTACAGAAAAGATTCCAACTGGCTTTTTGTCAATAATACCAACTGCTTTCTTTGCCACTTCAATAATATTATCTAATTTAACTGTTTTAGCTAAACGAACATCACCTGTAACTCCAGTCGGTGAAATGGCTTCATGAATATAACCTAGTCTTTCTAACATTCCCATAGCGCACAAATTAGATTCCCGATCATAAATTAAAGTAACATTATAATTACCACCATCAAGGTATTCTTGAGCTATCCAAGAAGAAGAAAAACCTCTATCTTTCCAATATTCTACCCACATCCATCCAAACTTCGAATCTGAAACGACAAGAGATCCTTTTCCTCCGGCACCTGTTTTAGGACGTAACCAAACAACTTTTTCTGAGGAAATAGCATCATGTAAATCATTTTCATTATCGACATCAAAAGTTCTTGGAGCTAAGGCACCTATTTTCTGGGCTGTCAATGATTTTGAAAGTAAGACTTGAACAGTATCGTCTGATGGTAAAAATAAAGGAGATTTAATTTGTTCTCGAAATTTACTAATAAAACCAACCTCAAAATCAGGATTAGGGATGACTAAATCTATATTCTCATTAACAATAATCTCATTTATTCGGTTAATATAATCTTCGTTACCTGCCCTAGGTGCACGAAAAACTTTATTATAATATTTACAATTCTTACTAACTAAAGAAAAATTATCTTCATCAGCTTCTGTTGCAAAGACATTTATCTTAGCCAGATCCAAGCTAAAGGCTAAATCCATTGCAATTGCACCTGCTGCACCCGTCAGTAATACGTTAGCCATTATTTTATACTAAATGTCTTATTATTTATAATCTAAGTTTATCAAAAATTGAAATCCAAAACCTGTGTTTCAAATGTCTGAAGATTAACTGCAACTGCTCTGCATGGATCAGGTTGAAAGCCCATCATTTTCTGATAGTCTGTTTGAGATTGCCATGTTCCTGGATTTATCATCAAGACCCCATTGTATTTTTCAACACCGAAAGAGTGAACATGCCCTGTTACAAAAATATCGGGTATATCATGTATCAAAAGATAATCTTGCTTCTCTGGAGCTAAGGGAGTTTTTGCACCATATATGGGTGCCAAATGCCGTCTTTTTAATAACTCTTTCATCATTGCCATAGGATTATCATATGATAAGTCCCTAAGACTAACTAAATCATCTAAAGACTTCCCATGATAGCACATTATTTTCACGCCTGCCAAATCTAAAAGAACTGGATTAGCTGTAAATGTCAAATTGTCTCCAAAATTCTTAGTTACCTTATCTGGAAGAGGTAATTGTGGTTCCATTAAACGAACTGCGTCATGGTTGCCTGGCATAATTACAGTTTGAATTTCATTAGGTATCCTATTCACTGACTTAGATAATTCTGCGTATTGTTCCCAAACATCAGTTATAGAAAGATCTGCTTCCTGACCCGGATATGAATCAATACCATCAACTGCATCTCCTGCAATTATTAAATATCCTGGATTAGGAAGCCAGTCTTTGTGATAATCTACATCTCCATTCAGCCAGGAAATAAATTTATCCCATTCTCTTTCCTGAAAAGTACCGCTTCCTAAATGTACATCTGAAATAAATAAGGCTATGTGAGGTTCATCTGAACGTGAGACTTCACGATATCTTCCCAAATGAGGTCTTATTATAGGTGAATTAACAAATAATACATTACCCTGCCTACTAAGCTTACCTGAAACTCCAATAACTTCATCCATTAACAAGTTAAGTCTTTCATTACTTGATTCTTGAAGCATAACATTAATTCTTCCACTTTTATCTTCAAGTGTTACACGTGTTCTTCCATTGTTAAACGTTTGAATATCTGCAACCATTCCAATAATCTTGTTTTCTTCATCTGGACTCAAATTAGTAGTGTCCCTTATCGCATCGCGCATAGACGGATCTCTGCGCACTAATTTAGATAAATTGTTAAACCTATCATTAAACAAGGAAACATAACTTTCTAACTTTCCATCAGACATACTTTTTTGTATTTGTCTTTCAACAATTACTGGAGGGATATCTGTAACTTTTTTCCTCTCTATAGGCTTTGGTGCCTCAGCCTTTTCTTCTTCAATTAAATCAGATATACCTAAGAATAATTTTGGCTCTGACAAGGATGTAACTGTTCGCTCTAGTAAACCTAATCCTTCGGGATGATTAGAAATATGACTTACTAATTCGGGAGAAGGCATTAACTTACGTTCCGAAAGCCAAGCAATTACTTCTTTTTCTTTTACGGACAAGAAATATAGAATTAGGATATCAAATAAACCCTTTTGGTAGTAATTCAATGTATATCTAAAATGATTATATTTTGTCAAAAATCAAACGAAAAAAAGGAGTATAAAAAGTATTTTTTTTTGTTACATACCCCGCAAGTTTATAGCGAGTTGGCTATATGCTAAATTCCACTAATTGTAAATTTGATTAATATGAATAAGGAGTTAAACACAACAAATCGCAACGTTTTCGATAAACTTATACTCGATGAAAAAATTTTCAAAAAACGTGAATCTCTTTCCACATCATATGTACCTTCCGAATTTCCGCATAGGTTTAATGAAATTAATCAAGTTGCGAATATTTTAAAAACCGCATTTTACGGATCAAGGCCTTCTAATATTTTAGTATATGGGCAAACTGGAACTGGAAAAACTGCAATAGCAAAATTCATATGTAAACAACTTAAAGAAAAAGCTAAGAGAGAAAATGTAAAAATACATACAGCTTACATAAATTGTAAACAAACAAATACTCCCTATGGTGTTTTGACAAATATAGGAAAAACCTATTCAACTGACTGGGAAAAACAAATTCCTAATGCCGGTTGGAGAATAGATAAAGTTTATTCTTCATTAAAAGAAAAGGCTGATGAAAACGGAGGAATTGCAATTGTTATTTTAGATGAAATAGATACACTCGTTTCAAAAAACGGTGATGAAATTCTGTACCATTTAACTGGATTGAATTCTGATTTAGACAATTCTAAGATATCAATCATTGGAATTTCTAATGACGCAAAATTTACTTCATGGTTAGATCCTCGAGTCAAATCTCGTCTTGGGGAAGAATCACTAACATTTTCTCCCTATAATGCGCCTCAAATTGAGGATATCTTAGTTCAAAGAGCAAGAATGGCTTTTAAGGAAAATACTGTAGATCCTATTGTAATGACCTATTGCGCTAGTAAAGCTGCTCAAGAGCATGGCGACGCTAGAAAAGCTATTGATTTACTACGAATAGCTGCTGAATTGGCTGAAAGAGATGAAAGAGAAATTGTTACTTTAGAATATGTAAATAAAGCGCAAAATGTAATGGAAAGAGACCAAGTTAACAGCATTGTTATTACTTTACCAATACAACATAAGGCAACACTAGCAAGTATAATTCTAAATCAAGGAAATAAAAATAATAATCAGCAAACAACTGGTGAAGTTTATAGTACTTACACCAAACTTTGCAATAGCTATAATCTAGACGTACTAACACAAAGGAGAGTTGGCCACATTATTTCAGAATTAGACATGCAGGGATTAATTCATGCAAGAGTTGTAAATTTAGGAAGACATGGAAGAACTAGATATATTGATTTAGCTGTAGATAAAGAACAATTATTGAATATAATAAAGAATGATCATTTTCTATCTGATTTGATTGAGTCTATGACAAAACAGCAAATATTTACAAAAAGTATGCAATCTAGATTAATCTAGGGTTTACTGGCAATTCCCTCATTCCACCCTTTTTCCCAACCTGCTGCTATCGCACCTTGTAATCCGGCATTACGAGCTGCTTCTTTGGCTAGATTAAGAATTTTCTCTCTATCTTCCTTAGTTTCTTGTGAATTGACTTTACTTGCAATTTCTTTAGCTATGTTTGTCAAATTTTGAGCTTCAGACCACAATACTGTTTTCATTTCTTCAAACACCTCTTCAGCATTAGCTGATGAAACTTCAATTGCTTTTTTATAACCTTTTTTTTTAGATTCACTATAAGCATCAACTTTCATTTCTGTGCCTCTGACCTTCTCTTTACTGTATTTAGCCCAAGACAATCCTCTTGTTATTCCTGGTACATATTTTTTTATAAAATCTGGAATTTCAGAAACTAAGTCCTCCTCAGACATAAAACATCTATAAAGACTCTGTAAAGAAGCTTAACCTTAGTCTCTATATGTATCTGGGAAAAACAAAAGCAAAACTGTAATTATCTCTAAACGACCGAGCATCATTAAAATTGATAATACCAATAATGTAGGGTCGCTAAAACCATAATATGTTGTTGATGGGCCTATAGCACCTACGCCAGGACCTATGTTTGCTAAACAAGATAATGAAATAGAGATTCCATCTATTAATGTTAATGATGGTTCCAAATATAAAGTAACTAAAGAACCAAGGAGGAAAATTATAATAAAAATAAAGAAAAATACTCCTACATTCCTGAATAAAGACTCATCTAATACTTTCTTACCAATCCTCAGCTTTATTATTGCCCGAGGATGGATTACTAAAAGTAATTCTCTCTTTAATGCTTTAAACAATAGCATAATTCTTACAGTTTTCAAACCACCCGTTGTTGAACCTGCACATCCGCCCATAAACATAATTAACAATAAAACAAATATTGACATTTTAGGCCATAATGCATAATTTGTTGTAGTAAATCCAGTACCAGTTAAAAGTGAAACTGTTTGAAATATAGTATAACTAAAATTCGAATTAAATGATTGTTCTTCATTAAACTCAAGAATTAAATTAATAAATATAAGACTTGAACATGAAAAAATCAGAAATAAATAAACCTTCAACTCTTCATTCTCTTTAAGTAAAAAATAAATGTTTTTAAAACGTGACTGAATTGACTTTGAATTATCTTTAATATGATTAAAAATATAATACAATATAACGAAATTTACTCCTGATATTAGCATAAAAAAAGTCACGATAAAATCAACTGAAGCACTATTATAGGAACCAATCGAATCTATTTTTGGTGAAAAACCTCCTGTTGAAACCGTAGAGAAAGAATTACATATTGAATCATAAAAAGAAAGTCCAGCTGAATATAATAATATAATTTCTGCTAATGTCAGAAAAAAATATAATGTCCAAAGAAGCCGTGCTGTTTGTGCCATTTGTGGCTTAAGGCGCGTAACTCCAGTTCCTGGCATCTCAGCCTGTAGAACTTGAATACCGCCTCCAAATAATCTTGAAAATATAATAGTAGCTAAAACAATAATTCCCATTCCACCCAACCATTGTGTCTGAGATCTCCAAAGTAATAATGATTTTGGAGCATCAAAGTAACCATTAGAATATTGTTCAGAATTTACTATCTGGCTTTCATCTTTAATTTCTAATATTGTCGCGCCTGTTGTAGTCAATCCTGACATTGATTCAAAGACTGCTCCTGCGACACCTATCTGATATGACATTAAACCCATGTTTTCTGCAACATAATATGGAAAAGCGCCAACTAAGACCATAATTATCCAAGATATACTTACTAATGCAAAAGCCTCCCGATTCCTAATATCTTCCTCAATATGAAAATATGAATTAAATATAAAGCCGAAAATTAAGCAAAATAACATGGGGATAACAAACATATAAAAAATGTTAGTAAAACTTTCTCCCAACATTATTCCTGTAATAATTGGAAATAAGAAGGATAAACCAAAAAAAGCAATCAATGTACCTGTTAAACTAAAAATTAGACTAAAGCGCATTTAATTTAATAGAAAAATTTCTCCACTTCTGGTAACTTACCTTTTAAGGTGAAAACAAGAACGTGGTCTCCTTCATTGAAAATAAACTCATCATCTGGAAACAAAGCTTCACCATTCCTATTAACCATAGCTATAAGTGTCTTATTTGGGACTCCTAGCTTATTTATTGGAATGCCTACATTTTTGCTATTCTTTTTTATAAAAAATTCTCGAACTGAAGCCTCTCCACCTTCTAATTCTTCCATTCCTTCAATTTTATCGGTAGATGTTGCTCGATTAACAATTGCATTAACTGTAACTCTTTTTGGATTAATTAGAGTGTCAATTCCTGTATCTTGTACAACATATTCTAATTCTGTTTGATAAACTAAAGCTACAGTTCGTTTAGCCCCTTCTTTCTTAGCTAATAAACAACTTAAAACATTCCAATCTTCACGATCTGTTGCAGCTACAAATAAATCTTCATAGCGTATTCCTTCTTCCCTAAGGAAGTGCCTATCTGTAGAAGAACCAACAAGAACTCTTACATTTTCTGGAAGAACTGAACTTGCTTTTTCAGCTAATACGGGATCTGGTTCTGTTACATATACTTCAACATCCTTGTATCTCGAATCCTCATGAACTTGTTTAGCTAGATTCAAGGCAATTCTGCTAGTTCCAGCAATCATTAACCTTTTAATATTTCTTTCACTTGTTATTTCCTTTGGAATTCCCAAGGAATCTGAAAGCTCTTCCAGTTCACTGTTTTCACTAAGGAGAATTAAAATTCTATCTCTAGGCATCAAAATATCCTGTTCAGATGGTATTGTTACTCCTTCTTCTCTAGCAATTAATGCGATGCGGCAATGTGGTGGAAGCTTAATATTTGAAAGAGGCCTACCTACAGATGGGGAACTATCATTCAATCTAATCTCTAAAATTCGAAGTTTACCTATTGAAAAATGCTCCAGTCGAGTTAATGCTGGTCTAGACAGAATTTGCCATATCCTATGCATGGATAGTTCATCTGGACTAACAAAAGCATCGACACCGAATAACTGTTGATGGTCATAGTCTGCTGGCAAATCTATTATATCAGGATTATTCAATCGAGCAATTGTACTGCAACCCATCTTTTTAGCCAAAGAACATCCCACTAAATTGACTACATCTTTTCCAGTAACGCCAATGAAAAGATCTGCTTCTTTAATAGATGCTTCTTCCATCAAAAATTTAGCCGAAGCTGCATTACCCTTGAATACCTGCGCATCTAGTGTTTGGGCTCTTTTAACTGAAGATGAATTAGAATCAATTAGTGTTACTTCATGTCCGCGATAAACGAGGTCACGACCAACTCGAAATCCGACTTCACCAGCTCCTGCAATTAGAACTCGCATATCTTGTGTTGACAGCTGGGGTTTTTAAAAGCTCTCATTATCCTAACCTACCTCTTTTCCAAGTTCTTTAAGACTAAATATAAACCAAAACCTAAAAATCCAAAGCAAATTGTTCCTATTATTGATACTAATTCAAAATTTTCAAAAACTTCTCCGATTCCTAAATTAGGAGATACACCTTTGGAATCATAACTTTGCTTCCAAGGCCAAAGTGTTGCTAATGATCCAAGCATTAGACCTGTTAAAACAGACATTACATCTTCCTTATAATTTAGCAACATAAAATTCATAAAAGGTACAAAAGTAAACAAACCAATTAGGCCTCCAGATAAAAAATAAAACATAATATTTAAATTTAAATCATGAACTGCATTTGCTACTACTGTATATTGGCCAAGTGTCAAAAGAACAAGAGCGCCACTAATCCCTGGCAATAACATGGCTGTAAGTGCAAGCGCACCGCTAATTAATAATAGAAAATTGCCTCCATTATTATTTAATGATAAATTAGTATAAAGTAAAACTAAAGAAAAACCTATAAAACAGAACATATAACGGCTAAATGTACGAACTTTAACTCTTTGCCATGGTTCTTTAATACTTGACAACACTAAACCAAAAAATAGTGAAAAAATAAAGGGAGCTGTCGAAGATTTTAGAAGCAGGCCTTCTTGCTCTTCTGAACCTACTAGAATTTTAGTAACTACATAATAAGAAACAATCATACCTAAACCCAATGTAAAAAGAAATTGAAAGGATAGTATGAATTTATTATATGATTGAGAAGGAAATTTTCTTTTAAAAAAATTCAAAAATTCAGATAATGAAAAAATTAATTTGTTGTAAATTCCTAATATTAAGGCTATTGTGCCTCCACTTACTCCTGGAACTGCATCAGCCATTCCCATTAACAATCCACTACGAAAGGTGGAAAACTCAAATTTTATCTTACTGCCCATCATTTTCCCGATAATAGTCTATCTTTGCAGCTATAGCTACCTTAGAGGCTAGTGAACGTGTAGCCTTCCCCTTATCTTTCCTTTGTGAACTCTTTACAGATGGATGTTGATACAGTATTCCATGTTTCGGAGGGGGGGAACCATCGGCCATATGTCTAAACAATGCTTTTTCCGCACCTAATAATTGTATTGTTGAAGAAGGAAGACGCGCAAGCTTTGCTAATGAACCTGCGCAGGAAACTAATCTAACTGTTAATTGGGAATCAAGTAGCTCTACCATGGCTGGAAAAATTTTAGGAGCCTCTTCATCTATATGTTTGGATAATAAGTTTATCAAATCTTGAATTTGAAGATAAGTCTCTTTAAGATTCGAAATTGGAGGTTGTAACGATTTCTTAGTTAATAGTTTATTAACCACAACTCTGGGTTCGCCAGTAGTATGAGCATACCAAGTACATAGTCTTTCTGAAATTAGATTTAGACTAGTATGTGCATCATCTAAAGCTTGAATCGTTTGAATCAAATGCCTATCTAAAGTTAAAGAATCCAAAATTTTCTGCTGAGTTTGAATTATACTAGCTTCCCTTAAATGCTTAATATCAATTTCTGGAATTTCTTTTTCAGAATTATAATATTTGGGATCTACAAGTATTGAAACAACGTTATTTATCTGCTCTTCATCATCTGCAGTTACAGATTTCAAATTTAATTAACTCCTAAAATTTCTTTCTGCGAATAAACGAAATAAGTGAAATAATCATTATAGTACTAACTAAACTTAATGAAGGTAGAAGTGACTCTTCTTCCTCTTCTACAACTGTATCATCTATTAAATCTGATTTAAGAACTGTAAATGGCAAACTAAGTTTTACTGATTTAGAAGAATCACTACTCAATGTAACATTAAATGTAGCTGAAGTGTCTGAAGCTGCTTGAGTAACAGGTGGGCGAACTTCAACAAATATTGATTGATACCCTCCTGGTTCTAAAGTGATTGTGTCATCTTGTAGAGTAAACCAAGATGATCTTTTACCTTCCATCATTAATGACAATGTTTCTACTGTATTTCCATTATTTGTAATTAAAATTTTGAACTTACCTGTTGTACCTGCAATAACATTTCCTGCCGTTGTTTCCAATTCCAGATTAACATCTGCTTTTTCTTTGACATAAACTGTCAAAGACATTACTTCACTCTGTCCCTCGCATGGAGGATTTACGCATTGATCTGACTTAACCGTAACTATTATTGTATTATTCCCACCATAAGCGCCATCTGGAACCAAAACATTTAGATAAACTGTCTTGGAAGCTGAAGGTTCCAAACTAAAAGAAGATTGCGTATATTCACCAGACCATAAGTCACCAATCTTTGAAGGATAAACAGCTGAAGGTAAATTAATAATTTCCACATCATTACCTAAATTTGTAATAGTTAATATGAAAGGTACGGTATCTCCTGATTCACCTGTTTTAGTATCTAAATTCGTCTCAACAGAGAAAAGATAAATCGGATTTGTTATTATATTAAAATTCTGACGTTCTTCAAACTTATTATTTAGTGATGAAGTACCTACTAGGCTTAATGAAATAGTACCTGGACCTTGAGTTTCCGAGGTTTTAATTTCGAGAATAAAATCTGATGTTGCACCTTTGGCAACATTTAATGAATTAAGACAGTTGCCGCTAAATAAAACACAGTATGTCCAACCTGAAGGAAGGCCTTCTACGGCGAAATCAAGCTCGTCACCTGCATTTGCATTATTAGTTATTGTAACTGGTAACTGGTGTGTAAAACCTGGATTACCTATTGATTGAGTAGGATCCATAATAATTGTAAAGTCTGCATAATATTCAACTTTAACAGATAAATCAATAGTATCTACCTTAATCCCTGATGAAGATAATTTAACATATATTGTAAAATTATAATATCCTGGATTTTCATCATCAGGTATTTCGAAAGGAAGAACAAACATCTCAGTACCGCCATATGCTTCCAAAGTTTGGGTTTCGAAAATTAAGGTATCTTCGAAATTCCAGCCCTCTGGAACGCCTGAACCTTTACTAAATTTGTAAATCTCATTACTATTACCATTGTTAGTTATAGTGATATTAAATTGATTAGTGTCTCCAGGGTACATTATTGGTACTGCTGAAGATATTACATATTGATTAAATACTGTATTAACTGTTGAAGTAATATCTAATTCTGCTGTAGCAGAAGAGTCATCATGCGATTCTGCAGTTACAATGAAAATTGCTTCATCTGTATCTCTTGCTGAAGGAGGTATTTCTACAAAAAATTGAATGTCCTCTGAATCTCCATCATCGAGGTCCTCTATGACATATTTGCTCAAGGAGACTACCCAAGCATTACATGAAGAACAAACTTCAAATCCTAGATTAATGTCATCTGGATCCGAACCTGTATTTGTAACTGATACAATATATGTTAAAGTTGAACCTGGATTGCCACTCATGCTGTCTTCTGATGTTGTTAAGACAACCTCTCTTACTGGCAGCCTCACTGAAGTATTAACTACTAAATCATCTCCAAATTGTTCCCTATTTGTTGAATAAATATGAACCTTTGTTAATGACCAATCATTTTCTTCAGAGTCTTCTGGAGAATAAACAGTTAAAACTAGGCTATAAGCTTCTCCTGGACCCAGATTATCTATTTCAAATTGGCTTAAATTAGAGAACCAACCCTCTTTTGAAACATCCTCAAATTCTAAAATAAAAGAATCTGTTTCATCGCCCTCATTAGTAACTGATAAGTCATAAATTATCATGCCGTCTGGAATAATCTGCTTAGATTCTGCGTCAGCAATTATGTCTACATCATAGGTACGTCCATCCTCAGCAGTAGTATTAGTATTTCCAAAGCCGTAAATGTAATCATAATCGTCTTCCTGAACCCTTGCAATTATTTGAATTATTGCATATTCGTCAACTGCTGCATTATTGGGAACTGTGACGTCCATTGTGAAATCTTGGTAATCATCTGGTTCCAAGAAGACTGATGAAATACTTGCCTCTGCTGACCAGTCCTTAGGCATGCCACCTACCTCTATAGCAAAATTGTCTGCATTATTTCCTCTATTTGTTACAGTTACTACATAAGTAGCAGAGTCTCCTCTTTTAGCCTCTTTTGAATCTCCCTGTTTTAGTTCAACATCTATTGCATAAGTCATATCAATATCTATGACTTGATCTATCGAGTCACTAACTGACGCATTCTGAGAAGTTACTTCCAATGTATATGTCATTTGAGACTCATCATAAACATTCTGAACCGGAGCTTGAAAACTAAAATTAACATTCTTTTGTTCTTGGAATCCTACAGATACATTCTCACGCTCAGACTCTCCAGACCAGCCTGCACCATCTTCTTCCCAAGAAATATCTAAATCATATGTATCATCCATAGTTCCCAAATTAGAAACTACAAAGGCAAATGTTACAAGTTCATTACGTGTAATTGATTCATAGCCTGTATGTTCACCAGTAAAATCTATATCTACATCATAACTAGAACGTGAATAATCCAATGTTTCATTAGATGAAAACTGGGAATCATTAAAAACAAATGGGCTGGTAACTCCAGCAATTGGCGATGCCAAAATCAAGGCAATGAACGAAACAAAAAGAGAATTTACACCTTTCATCATAATATTCAGTAAAGTAGAAAGTTTATATAATTACTCACTATCTTCTTCTTCCTCTTTTTCCAAATATTTTGTGATAATCTTAACTTCTTTTTGAAGGCTATTGATGTCATCACGAAGTCTAAGCATTGATACTTCGAAAGGTGTGAAACCTTGTGTAGATAGCGTTCTTGTAGCTATAAACATTCCAAGTAAAATTCCGCCCAGAACTGCAGCTAGTGATACAGTATAAACTGAAAAGGCATAAAATGTTAATAATGAACTCACATCAAAATGAATATAGCCAGTTAAGAACAAAAGTAAATAAATTAAAAATGCAACAACAATACCAACCGTTGCCTGATACGCAAGAGGTGCTTGGGTTATATTCATTATTTATAATTTAGAGGAGTACTATAAGGCAGTTTCCATTCTTCTGATTCCTCATCACCTCCGCTTAAAATAACGATATCTAAAACTGGCTTTGCGTCTGTAGAATCTGAACTAAAACGAATTTTGCAGACAAGTTCCCAATAGACGTCCGATAAATCTACCTGAAAAGTGAAAGAAGCATAATCATTAGCATCTTTAGTCAAATTAACAAATGATATCTTTTTTTGATGACTATAAACTGAAGAAACTGTATCATCTGAAAGACTAGTTGATATTGTGAAATTACCCATCTTAGTTCTAGGTACTGTATAAAGATATATCCATAAATCCTCACCATCTGCATCTACTTGTAAAGTTACTATTGTTCGATTTGGTGTTGAATCTGTACAGCCTATAAATGAGGACGTCAGCAAGATTATCGCAAAAACAACAGTGCGAAACATAATTTACTTTAAGAAAAAGGGGATAATAAGGATACTCTCAATAAGGGGCATTCGTAAGCCATCTATGCCTACTACTGCATTTAGATTGATTTCTATCGAAGCAAAAAGTCATCGTAAGGCTACAAGACAAAAAGAATTACAGATTAATCACAGTACAACTATTCTAGCATCAAGAGTAAAAAATGATACACAATTAAATGTAGAAATAAGATATTCCGTTTCTTATGGTCTTTTAGGGATGGTACAATTAGATTGTGAAGTCATATATTCAAATGAGGATAAAAGTGTAATCAGAACATCACAAAAGAAATGGGAAAAAGAACATAAGTTACCTAAAAATGTGACTGAAGAACTTTACAACAGAGTTCTAGGCGAAGGTTCATTTGAAGTTCTAAATGTTGCTAGAAAATTAGGGCTGCCTCCTCCCTTCAAAATAGAAGTGCCCCAAGTTAAAATGGGTGAGAATAAGAACATTAAACCCAATACAAACAGTCCTGAAATTGCCTAAAAATGCCAAATATAGATTTTATTTGTCCTAATTGTAATACAAATGGTAGAATCACCTTAATGGGAGAAACCCATGGTAATTTTGAAAAAAAGTGTAAGAACTGTAAAATAATTATAGAATTGGATGTTAAGAATAATAATTTAATTGGTACTAATACAAAAGAAGAAAACCAATTGAAAACCAAAAACAAAGTGCCCTCTGACTATAAAAAATATGATTTTAAAGAAAAAGATGACACAAATAATGAAAAACATTTCTGGGTTAAAACAATTTCGTTACTAATTCTAACTGCATCAATAATGGGTCTAATGACGGGGATATCTCTTTACTATGCTCCTGATGAATACAGCGATTCAGAAGAAATAAAAATATATATCATAGTAAAAAATGAAAATAATTATATAGATAATGCAAATATTCTAATCAATGAAGAAAAAATTAACCCAACCCATTCCGGAAATGGAACATATATTATAAATTTAAAACCTGGGAAATATAACGTTAAGGTTAATGCTGAAGAGCATAAAACGTCTGTCATGAGCATCTATATTCCTCCACAAGACCCAGAACTAAGTTTAATTGACTATAGCTCAGGTCTTGAAGGAATAAACAGCTTTACTTTTACATTAGAAAAAGGGAATGGAAGCATAAATCAAGAAGAAAACACTTATCTTAAAATGCTAAATTGGTGCCCTACTCTAATTTTGTTATTTTCACTAATAGGTATATGGGGATCATGGGTAACCTATACTTTACAATCATACAAAAATGCCCAAATTGGCGCCTTTTTCTCCATAATGTCTATGGGCTTTTTGATAATTGGCCCTTTATTAGGCATTATTGCCTTAATACTACTACCAAAGATAAAGAAAAATTTCACCGGTCATTTTAAAAAGTAGATATTTGAATTAAGAAAGTGACGCTAAAGGCAGGTTTAGAAATTCACCAGCAGTTGAATAGTGGAAAACTATTTTGCAATTGTGACCCTAATGAGGTCGGAAAAGATTTACAATTCAAAAGAAAACTTCATGCTACATCAAGTGAATTAGGGGATGTTGATATTGCTGCAAAAACTGAACAAATTAAACTATTTACATATTACAATAAAAGTTGTAATTGCCTTGTTTACACTGACGAAGAGCCACCTCGAGGGCCAAACAAAGATGCTGTGAGAATAGCCTTGCAATTTGCTAAACTTGTTGGAGCGAAAATAGTGGAAGAAATGTATTTTATGAGGAAAGTTGTCGTTGATGGATCAAATACAAGTGGATTTCAACGAACTGGATTAATTGCAACGGGAGGGAAAATTGAGTATGGAGGTAAAATACTTGAATTAGAACAATTATGTCTTGAAGAAGATTCTTGCAGACATGGCGATGAAACTCATGAATATTTGTTAGATAGGCTTGGAATACCTCTCTTAGAAATTACTACAAAACCGCAATTAAATGATAGTAGAGATGTACAAAAAGCTGCTAAAGCTATCGGAAGACTTCTTAGGGCATGTAATGTCAAAAGAGGGCTTGGAACAATAAGACAGGATGTCAATGTTTCAATAAATAATGGTCAACGAGTTGAGTTAAAGGGATTTCAAGACCTAACTTCAATGCCAAAAGTAGTAGAAAATGAAATAGAGAGACAAACTAATCTAAATAAGCTTAAAAAAACTAAAATTGGACAAACTACAGTTGTAAACGAATGTTTTAACAAGAAGAAAGATTTTGCCCTTGCTTTAAAAATTGAAAATTGGAATGGAATTTTAGGAACCAAGAAATCGGCGCCAAATCACATACGAATGGGAAAAGAATTATCGGATTATGCAAAGCGAGCTGGAATGAAAGGGATTATGCATAGTGATGAACTTCCAGATTATGGAATTAATCATGATGAAACAAACCATATCAGAAACAAACTCAATTGTAAAAAAAATGATGCATTTATTCTGATTTTTGGAAAAGAAAAAATGGTTAGAAATGCTATGGACATTCTAATTGAAAGAATAAACACAGTTGGAGTGCCTAAAGAAGTAAGAAAAGTCACTAATGAGAATCTTACTAGATATTTGAGACCAATGCCTGGTGCCTCGAGGATGTATCCTGAAACCGATATTGCTCCATTAAAACTTAATAATATAAAAATATCCAAGCCTAAGACTCTAGATGAAAGAGAAAATGATTTACCACTTAATGAGGAAGAGTCAAAGCAATTAGTTAAGAGAGATCTTGATTTCCAATTTAATATTTTAAACAAAAAATATAGAGTGCCAAAATTAATATCTCGTATTTTGTTACACACATTACCTCAATTGAAAGATGAAGGTAAAAACATTAGTAAATATGATCTTGAAAAAGTTCTAGATTTATTCAATAAAGGTGGAATTGTAAAAGAAGGTATACCTAATGCCCTTATTCAATCGAGCAATAATAAAGATATAGAAATAAACACCGGGAATATAGAAGATGATGTTAAAGAATTTATCAAAAATCTAATCAAAGATAAAGAAATGTTCATAAAAGAAAGAGGAATGGGGGCTGTCGGTGCTTTAATGGGTCCTGTAATGTCTGAATTTAGAGGCAAAATGGACGGTGGAGATATAAACAAACTATTGATAAAAAAGATTAAGGAGATAGTATGATTACAGAAGCCCTAATTTTGGCTGCTGGAAAAGGTACCAGAATGTGGCCATTAACTGATAATATGCCTAAACCTTTGCTACCATTATGTGGAATATCAATTATTGAACAACAAATTGCAGCATTAAAAAAAGTAGGAGTCAAAAATATAAATATATTAATTGGCCATAGAATGAAAGAAATTTCGGATTTGCTTGGTAATGGTAAAAAATATGGTGTTAAAATTAATTACATAGTGCAAAGTGAACAAAAAGGTACTGGGCATGCTGTATCTTTAGCTGAAAAACATGTTAAAAATTCTTTCTTTTGCTTGAATGGAGATACTTTAATTGATGAAAAAAATTTAAAATTATTATCTAAAAAAGATAACAAAATGGCTATGATGGTGACTACTGTTGATGATGGAAGTAATTATGGAGTAATAAAAAGTGAAAATGGAATACTTTCATCAATTGTTGAAAAAGGAATTGGTGGTAAATCATCAATAAATGCAGGAATATATTTATTTAATAAAAAAATATTTACCTCTCTGAAATCTATTAAGAAATCTATCAGAGGAGAACTAGAATTAACTGATGCACTACTCTCAAATAAAATTTATACCATTGAATACGAAGGATTCTGGAAAGATATTGGCTTACCATGGGACTTGTTAACTGCTAATGAATTCTTTATTGACCAAATTAAGAATGAAAAAAAGAGCGATATAGAAGATAATGTGACTATTAAAGGTGAGATATATATTGGAAAAAACACCATAATTAAAGCTGGAACCTATATCGAAGGACCTATTTGGATTGGAGATGATTGTATAATCGGGCCAAATGCTTATCTTAGAAAAGGAACTGTTTTGTGTGGAAATAATAAAGTAGGTGCCTCTTCTGAAATCAAAAATTCAATATTACTTGAAAACGCGAAAGCTCCACATCATAATTACGTAGGTGACTCAATTATTGGAAAAAACTGTAACTTAGGATCTGGGACTAAAATTGCAAACTTAAGATTAGATAAGAAAGAGATAAATGTTGTTCACAAAGGTAAACTTGTTAATACGGGTAGAAAAAAAATGGGAGTTATTATGGGAGATAACGTAGCAACAGGAATAAATTCATCAATTAATTCAGGAACAATCATTGGAAGCGATACAAAAATTGGTCCAAATGCCCTAATTTCTGGCACTTATGAATCCAAAAGTTTGATAATATAATGCACATCCTTCAAGTAACTCCATATTTTTTCCCACATTTTGGAGGAGTAGAATCACATGTACTAGGTCTTTCTGAAAATTTAATAAAATTAGGCCATGAAGTTGAAGTTGTAACATCAAGATATAGCAGGATGCCTGAAACTGAGATTCTTAATGGAATCAAAATAACTCGACTACCTCAATGGATTAATATGTACAACACTCCACTTGTAACTTCAATAAGACAATTTGTTAGAAGAACGCATGCTGATATTGTACATGTTCATTCTCCACCTCCCTTTACCGAAAGATTTGCTGCAAAAGGTGCTAAAGAAGCTGGAAAACCTTTTGTTGTAACTCATCACTGTGATTTAGAATTAAAAGGATTTTTTGGGAATACTGCAGTAAATCTTTACCAAAATTTTTTAGGAAAATACCCGTTGAAAGAAGCTGATTGTGTTATTTCGACAACTGAAAGTTATGCAACTACATCTCGTACATTATGGGATATTGATGTCTCTGTTATTCCAAATGCTGTTGACATTAATCGATTTAGACCGGAAAATGATGGTAAAATAATCAAAGACAAATATTCCTCTAATGATGAACCTTTAGCACTCTTCGTAGGAAGACTTGTACCTCACAAAGGAATCGGAATTCTGATAAGAAGTTTAACTTATACTGAGAAAGGAAAATTGTTGATTGTTGGTGATGGACCCTATAAAAAATGGCTAATTAATTTAGTGAAAAAACTAGATTTGAATGAAAGAGTCGTATTTGTTGGTCCAGTTGATGATTACTGGTTACCCTCATATTATGCTGCTACAGATGTAGTTATTTTACCCTCTACATCAAGATTAGAAGCATTTGGAATTGTTGGACTTGAAGGAATGGCTACTGGAAAACCACTTATCTTAAGTGATATCCCTGGTGTTAGAGATGTTATCTCTGAAAAAGAAGGATATATCGTTGAACCATTAGACCCAAACGCAATCGCTGAGGCTCTTGATAAAATTTGGAGTGCTCCTGAAATGGCCCGTGTGATGGGTGAAAGAGGAAGACAAAGAGTAGAACAATTATTCTCTTGGGAAAAGGTCTCTAAAGATGTTGAACAAGTATTTACTGATATCTTAACTAAATAACTAATTCTTTGTCTATTTGTGAAAGAATAAGTTGATAAGCTCCATATTCTTTGCCTTTCTTTTTCAATGCTAAACCCTTACCATATATTGCATCAGGTGACCATTTATCAATTCCTAAAGCCATATCAAAAAAGTTACTAGCTTCATCAAAATTTTCCATTCTTATTGAAATCCAACCTCCATTCAAAAAACCCGCAATTTCTCTAGGATTGGAATTGATAAATTTATTTGCAAAAGACAAGGAATCTAGGAATTCTTCCATTTCAAAAAAACACTGACTGATTAAAAGAAAATGCTTTGGATTATTAAAATCAAGAAAATCCAAACCTAATTCTGGATCAATTTGCATTAATTTCTGAGCTATCACTTCTTGAGCTTCTGGCATTTTATCTTTAAAAATTAAAAGATCATTTTTTCTACTTTTTATTTCATCCCCAGACATTGTTTTTAGCAACAAAAATTGACCTGTAAGTGAATTCGGATCTATTTCTAAACCTTTATCAATTAATTTTCGTGCTTCTGCCATTTTATTGTAGCCAATTAATACTTGTGCATTTCTAAAATATGGTCTTCCTGTTCCTGGAGCAACTGCAATAGCATTCTCATACTGACGAAAACCCTCATGGATTACTCCTGCAGTTTGCAAAATGCGGCCTTTTTCAATCCAATCTAAATCTCTCATTCTACTTCTTGATAACACATCTTGGGCCCTAACTGCTTCATCAAAACATTGCATCGCTTGCAAAGTATTTCCAATTGCCATATTTATGTCTCCCAAGGCAACCCAACATGGAACATGTTGTCCGTCTACTGTTAAACCCAAATTGATTATTTGTCTCGCCTTATCATATAAATTTAACTCTTGAAAACAGCGACCTAATGCTTCATGATAATCAGGATCTTCAGATTCTAATTCTATTGACGTTTCTATGAATTCTAAGCCTTCTTCAGGACGGCCTAAGCGCGTAAGTGCTCTTCCCTTTGCCATCCATGCATAATGAAACGTTGAATCCAATTCTATTGCCTTTTCATGGTAATATATTGATTCCTCATATCTGTGCAAGTGATCTAAAGCATTTCCTATATTATTGACTGCAATTACATACTCTTCATCTAATTTTAATGATTCTTTATAAAGCTCAATACTTCTTTCATAAAGGCCTTGATTATAATGGACATTAGCTAAATTATTCCATGCTATTTTGTCATTTGGATCTAAATCAACCGCTCGTTGGTAGTAATCCTTTGAATCATTTAATCTTCCAGATAATTGAAGTGTGTAACCATAATTGTACCAGGCTACTGCATATGTTGGATCGGATTTCATAGACTCATCATAACATCTCAAAGCTTCATTCCAACGATTAATATTGAAATTTGCAAAACCTCTATTATTCCAAGCTGGTGCATTTCTTGGTTCTAATTCTAAGGAAGTTGCATAAGCACCTATTGCTTCTTCATATCTTGATAACCTTTGTAGCGAATCTCCTAAACGCATATGATATCTAGCAACTTCCGGAGCCAAATTGCATGCTTTTTCATAAAATATCCTAGCTTCATTTGGAGAGGAACTAGACATTTCAAGCATACCTAATCTATTATAAATTTGAGGATCCTCTGGTGCAAGAGAAGAAGCTTGTAAAAATTTTTCTTTCGCTGATGATGAATCACCATTTTCATAAAAGAATTCACCTTCTTCAATCAAATCTATAACGTCCATTATTCACCAATAATTTTGTTTAATCTATCTATAGCATCTTCCGTATCTTTCTTTAATTTTTCCCATTCCACTCCACCATGTTCATTAGAAGCAGGTTTATGTTTTAATGCAGTTGTATAACTATCAAGAGCTTCACGCGGCCTATCAAGCAATTCCAAAGCATAACCTTTGTTATGCCAAGCCCATGCATATTCTTCCTTCAAAGATAAAGCTCTCTCATAGCAATCAAGTGATTCTTCTAGTCTATTTAATTGCCTCAAAGTAACGCCCCTATTATTCCACGCACTTCTATTATTGGGATTAAGTTCTGTTGATGTTTGGAAGGCTGTTAGAGCGTCTTTAATATCTCCAACTCTAAATAATGCTTTACCAAGATTAAACCAGCAAATAGAATACTTCGGATTCGATGCCAATGCTCTACGGTAACTATCAATTGCTTTATGATTATATCCTAATCTACTAAGTGCGACGCCCCTATCATTAAAGATAATCTCATCATCTACATCAATACTCTTCATCAAAGCTTCGGATGCTTCTTTATACTCGTCTAATTCATCATGCGAAATTCCCTTCGCCTTCAAAACTTCATTATCTCTAGGTCTAAACTCTAAAACTTTATCAAACGATTCTAAAGCCTCCCTATATTTACCATTTATATGGTTAACTTTACCTAACTGATACAATGCATCTCTATTATCTGAATCTAAATTTAGTAATTTAGTAAATGAAGAAATTGACTTTGTGAAATTTCCTAATTCTTTGTAAATTAATCCTTCGACATAAAGTGAAGAAATGTTATCTGGATTCTCTGATAATGAAACCTGTACTGCCTCTAGAGACTCTTCTAATTTATTCATTTTATAATAACACATCGCGATGTCCTTGAAAAGAATTTGGCGGCTCTTGACTCTTTTAGACAGAGTTAATAATAATTCAAGACTTTTAGCATACTTTTTATCTTTAAAGAAAACCTTAGCTAGTTCATGACTAAAGCTATTATCTTTTGGTTTTAATTCTAATCCTTTCAGAATACTTTTTTCAGCCTTACTATAATCACCTAATTTTTTATAGGATTTTGCCTCTAATTTTAGTGATTTAAGCTGTGATTCTGTACTACTATTCACAAGTTAGCATAAACAGGTTATAAAAAAAGTAGAGGGACAGTGAATTTTATTTAAGTACTAATATCTTGACAAAAATGTCCGTAGTAATTGATGGCGAATCTTTAACGATTGATAGATTGGTTGAGGTAGCTAGAAATAGGGCTAATATTGTTGTGTCTAAGGGTTCATGGAGAAAAATTAATTCTTGTAGAAAAATGCTAGAAGAAAAAATAGATAACCATGAAATTATGTATGGGATAACAACGGGCATCGGAGAATTTTCAGAAGTAACATTAACTCCTGAGCAAACACAAGAATTCCAAAAATTATTAGTTAGAAATCATGCAGCTGGAATTGGTAAACCTATGGATATTGAAATTGTTAGAGGTGCAATTTGTGGGCGAATTAACGTACATG
This sequence comes from uncultured archaeon, assembly GCA_964626865.1. Lineage (GTDB taxonomy): Archaea > Thermoplasmatota > Poseidoniia > MGIII > CG-Epi1 > CG-Epi1. The sequence continues at coordinate 22,827 of CAZVIT010000003.1, forward strand.
CAAAAGGGCATTCAGGTGGGCGAAAAGAAATAACCGAATACCTCAGAGAGGTTCTAAATTATGAAATTACACCTGTCGTCTGCGAAAAAGGTTCTGTTGGGGCATGTGGAGATTTAGCTCCAATGTCACAGATTGCATTAGCATTAATGGGTGAAGGCGAAATGTTTGTAAATGGAAAAATAATTGACTCCAAAACCGCTCTTAAAAATATTAATTTAGACCCTCTAGAACTGAAAGCAAGAGACGGATTAGCCCTAATTAATGGAAGTAATATCCTTACTGCACTAGCTGCTCTCATACTATATGATGCTGAAAGATGGATGAAAATGCACGACATTGCTGCAGCTATGACATTAGAAGCTTTAAAAGCAAATATGAAACCATATGATAAGCGTATACATACTCTAAGAGGATTTACAGGCTCTCAAAAAATAGCAGCCAACCTAAATCTGTTAACTAAAGACTCTGAAATATTATTTGGTAGTGAAAAGAAAGTTCAAGATGCTTATTCGATGAGATCTACGCCTCAAGTTGCAGGGACTCTTAGAGATTCTTTAGAATTTGCACGAAAGCAAATAGAAACTGAGCTTAATGGTGTAGGCGATAATCCTATATTCTTAACAGACGAAAAAGAAGTCTTAACTGGGGCAAATTTCCAAGGCAGTCCTGTTGCTTTACCCATGGAAATGGTCGGAACTGGGCTTAGTATGGTGGCTGTTTTGTCTGAAAGAAGATTAAACAGGTTAACAAATCCTGCGTTATCTGTTGGATTACCTCCATTCTTAACTGAAAATCCCGGCCTGAATTCAGGAATGATGCTTTCGCAATACACTGCAGATGCATTAATAGTTGAAACAAGAATACTATCTCACCCTGCAGCAAATCAATCTATTCCTGCAGCTGCAGATCAAGAAGACTTTGTTTCTATGGGGTTAACTACATGCCAGAAAGTAAGACAAATTATGGATAATTGCTTTGGTGTTTTAGCTATTGAAATGATGGCTGCTACACAAGCTTTAGATATTAGAGTTAAACAAGATAAAGAAAAAACCACTGAAGGTGATACTGTCGAAATGGGTAAAGGAACTTCTATTGCACACAAAATTATACGTGAACATGTAGATTATTTAGATGAAGATAGGCCATTATACAGAGATCATAATACTATGGTAAAATTATTAAAATCTAATAAAATTCTAGAAGCTGTAGAAAAAGGCTTGAAAACTAAACTTAACTAGTTATCTTTGAAGACAATAATTCCTTCTCTTAATATTGAAATTATCAAATCTATTTCTTCAGAGGTTATACTGAAATGTGGTGTAAATCTTAAAGCATTGGTTCCTCCATGAATCACTCCAAGTCCTCTTTTACGACACCATGGTTCCATGCCACTAAAGCCCACAACAGGTATTTCGGGCCTCAATTCTGCACTACACAACAATCCAGTCCCCTGTATTTTGAGAACCTCATCAGGAAATTCAGACATAAGATTGTTCAATTTGTCAACAAATTCCTTCCCTTTTTCCCTAATATTTAGTCTTAATTCTGGAGTTATACTTTCCAGAACACTTACGGCAGTCTCTAATGCACGAGGATTAGTAGTCATTGTATTTCCATAAATGCCATTTACATACAACTCTGAAGCTCTTGAATTCATACCAAGAACTGATAAGGGATATTGGCCAGCATTAAGTGCCTTAGACCATGTTTCAAGATCTGGCGCCTCACAATCTTCAAAACCTTCGTAATCAATAATCGAAAGACAACCTTGTCCTCTAAAACCGGCTTGAATTGAATCAATTAGCAATAGTGAACCGTGGTTATTTGTTAATTTTCTTGCTTCATCATAAAATTCTCTAGTTATACATTGACCTGGATTACCCTCTCCCTGAACGGGTTCAATTGCCATTAACTCAATAAATACATTATTTTTATCTGCATAATCAAATATTTTTCTTAAAGCATCTATATCATTTGAAGGAACTAAATACAAATTATCTCTATCTCTAAATGATGCTAAATTCTTATCGTATCCGTCTTTACATGAATGTGATATTTGAGCGGGTCTATCTGTTCGACCATGAAACCCTTGTTCAATAGCTAATAATTTTATTTCTTTACCTTCGTGTTTTCCCCCTGGAGAAGTATGCACATTAGAGTTAACATCTGCAATTCTAAGACTTACTGATACTGATTCTGAACCACTATTAACACAAAGATACCTATCAAACGGACAAGATCCTCTTGTATGGCCTAGTTCTTTATTTAATGCATCAACAAATCTTTGCTGAGAAAAAGAAGGAGTCATTACATTTGCCATAACCCAATTTTTAGACATCGAAGATATTACATTCTCTGGACCATGGCCTGAACCTAACATTCCGTAGCCACCATTGTCATGTACTACTGCACCATGAGAAGTGATTATCCATGGGCCTTGGGCTCCAATTGCAACATATGGATTAATCGTAGCAGGTGCATAAAAATTAACAAAACCTTCCTGAAGATGCTTAACAAGCTCTTTTTCACTCTTCATTAGTAATTCATTACCTAATGATTCTCTAAGCTCTGAATGATAATCGTGTGCTTGAGTAATTGCCTCTTTGAGACTAGCGTCCAACGAGAGGAAAGTAAAAATTTCAAAATTTGAAAGGCCTGGAGTATCTGACTCGCCACTATTTTTTCTAATGTCCTCTATCTTAGAAAGATAAATCGAAGAAACTTCTATTTCTTCTTCTTGTTTATTATCTAAAGCTTGCATTATCTTCCAGAACAGATATGATTATTAAAAGGATAGGCCTCTATTACTCAGTGTTTGTGCAAATGTAGCTAATTCTTCTACACAAGAAATCTCCTTATTTGTCAAAATGAAAAGTTTGCGTCTTAGCTGATCATTTGGTTTTAAATCTGAAGATTCACCATACATAATCAGCTGTTTAGCTAATTTATGCCCTGCTTTATCCCAATCTGTTAAAATGATAAATCCAGTAGATGAACCTGAATTCTGGAAGATTCGTTCAACTGTAGTCAACACCGAAGTGCCATCATTAAGTTCAATAATTTCATTACTAATTTCTAATTTTCGTAAGGCAATAGTATCTCTTTTTCCTTCAACAACAATAGGTAAATTAAGTGATTTTATATCATTCAAAATTCTCTGAAAATCAAGAAAACGCTGTTCTTTATTTGATTTCATAACACTAACTCCTTGTACTACCATATTATGCAATGTTGTATATAATTGAAATGCAGCTTACCTTAATTTTTAAGTTAAGGTGTCTTTCACGGGTAATGATTAGAGTTGCAGGACTAACGAAATATTACAGTGGTAAACCTGCAGCAAAAGAAATTACTTTTAGTGTAGAAAAGGGCGAAATTTTCGGATTATTAGGAACAAATGGAGCCGGAAAATCTACAACAATAAAAATGCTTTGTGGATTACTTAAACCAAGTAAGGGAACTATAACTATTGGAGGTATTGATTTACAGAGAACTCCATTGAAAGCAAAGGCAATAATGGGTTATCTTCCTGAAAACCCATTACTTTACGATAAACTAACGGGTGCTGAATGCTTAGAACTAATTGGGAAATTACGGAAATTATCTACTGATATGATTAAGCAAAGAGTTGCATATTATGCCAAGACATTAGGTCTAGATGAACAGATTTACCAAGAAGTAGGTACATACTCCAAAGGTATGAAACAAAAGATTGCTATTGCCATGACTTTAATTCATGATCCTGAAATGGTATTGCTAGATGAACCTGCAAGTGGATTAGATCCAAGATATACCAAATTACTCAAGGATTGGATTAAGAATCTTGCTGCTAATGGAAGAACTGTTCTACTTTCAACACATATTATTGAAATGGCTGAGAATCTATGTACTAAAGTTGCTATCATAGACAAAGGACAACTTTTGGCCGTAGGTACTGTGCAAGAGATACAGGCTAGTACTGGAGTCAATAACTTAGAAGACGCATTTATCAGATTAATTGGCGATTAGAAAATCTGAACTTTACCAGTTTCCTCTTTACATTTATTGACTATTTCACGTGCCCAAGATAATTTTTGAAGTTTTTTCAAACTAAATTTCCCAGTATATGCTCCAACCTCTTCAAAATTAAATCCTACTAAATTAACTCTATCTGCCCCCATTCCTAATGACATCATCAAGGCTCTATCTCCATCTGTAAAACCCCCCCAACAATTAGTCTCTGGAGAAGGATATGTAGTTGTTAAACTAATTGGTTGAATTTCCTTAGAAAATTCAAAAAGTCTAGATAAGTTATCGCCGTGACCATGCACCACTATCTTTGAACCTTGCTTATTTGCCCATACCATATCTGGTAAATGGCCGTCTAAATCTGTAACTATTATATCTGGAATTAAATTCCTCTTAAGGCAAGCTGAAACTGCTCCATCTGCAGCAATTAGAACTCCGACTGGAATTGTTTCGTTTGCAGTTATTCCTGCACCAATTATCGTTACAGTATTATGTAATAATAAAGTTGATAAGTTCCCTTTAGGTTTGTATAATCTTGAGATTAAGCGTGACGAAACTTCCTCCCGAGATTTAGAAAAACCGAACTGGGAATTGATTTCCTCTTGAAGAGGCCACCACCAGTCTATGGCAAAAGACAACTGAATCTAATTATTTATTAGAATCTTGCCTATAAGGCATTGCCGTCTTCATCACAAGGAACTTCTTCACCTGTGTCTGGATCTATGTAATAAAATGAACCATCTTCATCTTCATAAATCTCAACTTCATATTCATCATCCTCACCGAAATCTCCGAAATCTCCGAAGTTTGCGTCGGCCATTGAGCCACCAGATGCTGCTGCACTTAACATGTTCATAATGTTGTTCTCAACAGCTGCTGCATCTCTAGCTTCTTTTGATGATTCTAAAGCATCAATCTTGCGCTTGGTTGTTTCATAAGATTCTGTCATCTCTGTTAGCTTCTCTAATTGCTCATCACGTTCCATTTTCAGAATACGTGCAAGATGCTTTTCAATTTTTGATAAGTCATCACGTGCTGCAACTAAGCGTGCTAAAGATTCGTGGAATCTTTCTGCAACCATTTCTATATCTGGATCCTCCAAGTCTAGTTGCATTTCCTCATCCTTCTTTTGGCGTGCTTCTTCAGCGGCCTCAAGTTCTTTGAGTTTATCTTCTGCAGCTATTTCCTGGGCTTTTACCAGTATGCTATTGAAAGCTGCAATATGCTCTTCCAATTTTGTCGCTGCACGGGATGCATCATAAGCGGAGACTTCCATAAGTTCTTCACGCTCTGATATACTTTCCATGCGGCGCTCTACACTCTCTAGTCTTTGTCGGTCTCTTTCGTTCATTTCTTCGTCACCTGCTATTTCACCTTGTTGCATCTTGAATGCTGTTCCTGATAAGATTGCTCCTAGCAAGAAGAACCCAAGTAAAGCAATTAGGTTGTAAGTATAAGAACTTCCTTCTAATGTTACCATTTCGTCGCTAACGGAGACTGCTACTGTCTGTGAATCACTGCCTCCAGAATTATCATATGCTGTTGCTACAACATTAAAATTACCTGATACAGAATAAGTGTGTGTTGCAGTAACTGTCTGTCCTTCGAAATCTGAAGCTAAGAATGTTTGCTCTTCACCGTCTCCAAATTCAATAACGAAGTGAGTTACTGTACCATCTGCATCAGTTGGTATTGTAAATGAGAAAAAGTGTTCAGTACCCTGTACTGGGTTATCAAGTGATGGTGCTGCAACTGTTGGATTAGTGTTAGCTATTGTAGTATCAAATGTGTGAGTTCCACTTTGTCCATTAGCATCTACGTATACCATGCTTGTGGTCCAAGTTCCTGCCTTGGTATATGCAGAACCGCTCCAAGAAGCATCATCGTAAGTACAAGTCACGCCCGTAGTGCTACATTCTGCTTGACCCCAAGCGCTCATATCTGTGCTGAAGGTCCTAGCTGTTAAGGTAAATGTGTGTGTGTCTGAACTGAAATCAACATTATCTGAAATAGTAAATGATTGATCGCCGCTAGCTGAGGCCATTATACTGAAAGTAATTTGCTGAGTCAAGCCTGCACCGACATTGTATGATGAGGTATCAAAACTAACTGAATCAGACATGGATGTCACGATAAATGTTGCGGAAACTCCAGTGTTTTGAATTGTAGCTGTTCCTTGACCAACGGTGCCTTCATTGAAAGTATATGCACCAGCTCCAGTAATTGCTAATGATCTTGTTGAGGAAGCTACTACTACGTCATAAGAATCTGAAGATGCTGCCTCACTAGATGTTGCTGATAGGCCTATTGAAGAAGTTGCCGCACTAGGTGCGTCTGTTGGTACTAGAACTGTAACTGTTACGGTAGCTGAAGAATCTGATGCTAAAGAAACTGTATTATCTGATTTAGCTGTAGCCCAAACACCGCTGTGACCAATTGTAAATGTATTAAAACCGTTACCAGTATTTGTTACTGTAAAAGACAAAACTCCTTGGTCGCCTGGTTTTAATCCTGTCAAAGTTCCTGCTGAAACTGTAACTCCATAGACCTGATTAGCAGTTGTTGTAACTACTTCAGATGAACCAGCTCCATTTATTACAGTAAATGTTACAGAAGCAGTATCACCTGCGCCCGCATTAGCTGGGATAGTCTGAGTTACTGAAATAGTATCAGATTCTCCCATATCCAATGTAGTACTACCACCAGGTGTACTTACTGTCCATGATGATGAAACCGTGTAATCCATCTTTTCTTGGGCATTACCTGTGTTCAAAATTGTGAAATGATATGTGACTGTATCTCCAGGGCCTCCTGAAAGGTCACTATCTCCTGTTAATTCATGTCCAGTAACTGTGCCAACAGTTGTTGTACCACTTGAAGATTTTTCAACTGCTACATCATTAGTAGCTACTGCATCAACACCCCAAGTATCTTTAGTTCCTGCAAGAACTTTAGGTACTGTCACAGTCACATCAAAATCTGCTGAACTTCCAAAAGCAACTGTTACAGGTGATACACCTGATAACCAGTCATTAAGGCTACTTGTTGTAATTGTGTAAGTATCCTCGGAATTACCATTATTAGTTATAGTAAATGTATAAGTGTTAGTGCCTGGCGCTGCAGTAACATCTGTACTTCCTCCACCTTTTATTTCTATCTCAAAATCACTTGTCTCATTAACATCAATTGTACTACCAAAATCTGCTGGTACTGCTACCCCATATAAATCTGCAACCTCAAAAGTAACTGTCCTAAGACCTCCTCTTTCGTCAATTATTGTAGCCTCTGCAACAGTTATAGTATAATTTGAGTTAGCGTCAAAATTCATAATATAAGGGGCGGAACTGTGTTCAATAATTGCATGAACTGTTAGAGAATCGCCGTCGTCGAGGTTAATGTCATCTACCGTTACATTTATAACAAAATTTGAATCGAATTTCTTAGCTGAACCATCTGAAACAACTGGCAAGTCATTAATCGTTACGTCTAAAGAATCTAGGTTATCTCCTGTGTCTGCATCATTACTTGCTGAAAATTGAACTGCCTGAGCTGCAGCATTCCAAGCTACTGTCGTAGAAACTGTATAATTCTTACCAACTCCATTTACACAAACTCCAGCATCTGCGTCTCCATTTTCACTTAATGAATGTGAGACACCTCCAACATCTACTGATACTAAAGGTCCTGTTTGAGCTTCAAATATACAATAAACTACGTCAAAGCCTATTTGATCACCTTCGCCTGCAGAAGTAGGACTTACTGAATCGCTTACTAACCATGGTTTGTCAGTGTCAACTGAGAAAGATGCTGTTCTTTCATCCTCAGCTGCATCATAACCATCTGTACCACTTACTGTAACTGTAAGGTCACCACCAAATGCTGTCTGAAAATCTGCTGAATAAACTGCACCAGTTTCTTCGTCACCAGATTCTTTTATTAAATCAACTGGAGTTTCACAGCTGCTTGGGTCACTATCTTCACAAACTTCTGCTGAGAGAACTCCTGCATGGCCGTCTGCATCAGTGTAAGTTATTGTAACTGTTCTAGTTGAATAAGGCATATCGTCGCCTGTAACTGCTGCATCATCACTCAATACTGGAAGTGTGTTAACAGTTATACCTGTTGATTGAGTAACGACTCTCCACTCAAAATCTCCATCACTAGTTGATACTTTAAAATTGTAAAAAATAACCTCGTCTCCTAACTCTGAAACTGTATCTTCTGCAGCCAATGTGTCTGGAGTCTTCCAAGTCCCATCAAGATCATCACCTGAACCATCACAATCTGCAACTTCAGTATCATCACACACTAATGTAACTTCATGAGTCCAGTCTCCGCTTGAATCGCCAAATACTGCAACAAAGGTACCTGCAACTATAGTCTCATCAGTAGAATCATCTGCATCAAGTACAATACTAAAAGATATACCTGAAGAAGGATCAAGTCTAGTAACGTCTGAAGGTTCAAAACTTTCACTATCCATAGTAGCTGCTTGTGAACTGCCTATCAAAAATAGAGATAGGACTCCAAGAGCCAAAGCCGACATAAATGCAACACGATTATTTATCATTTGTACACCAATTGCGTGAAATTAAAACCCGTAAATTGCGTTCACAAGCTCTAAGTTCAGGTGTTGTACTACAATCGCTCTTTATATAAATTTATTTGTTGAATGATATGTGTAAAAAGAGATAAATATGAGCTTGGATGGATTGCTATTGTCAATGTCTAATAATTCCAAATTTGAAATAAACACTTCTGACTCCGTAAAATGCATATCATCGTCGGAAGATGGGATGAAGATAGCATTTGGAGATAATGGAGGAAATATTTCTTTAGCTACTAATGATGGCAACATTATTTGGGAAAAAAATATCGAAGAGGGAACATACGGAATCGCTATTATGAAGGATGGAAATAGAGTAGTATGCGGAGGTAAAGACTGTAAACTAAGAATGTTTAATTCTTTAGGAAATGTTGAATGGGAAGTTAATGTTGGAAAATCAATTTGGTCTCTTGCTGTAGATCCAAATGGACAGGTTATTGTAATTGGAACTGGAGATTCAATATCTATGTTTACTGAGAATGGTTCTAAGTTGTGGGAATACAATACCAGAAGAGCAATGGTTGGAGTAGGTGTTTCAAGGAATGGGGCAAATGTTGTAGCATGTGGAGATGAATTTTTGTATTGCTTAGATTCGGAAGGCAATCTATTATGGAAGAAGCAAAGAAGTGATGCTTTATGGGATGTAGATATTGAAAAAGATAGTAATACAATACTAATCGGAGGATGGGACTGTACTGTTCATTCACTAGATTTACACGGAAAAGAGCTATGGAACTTTGAAACAAAAGGATATGTTCGCTCAGTAAGACCTATTGAAAACGGAGGTGTACTTGCAGGCTCACATGATTATAAAATTTATCAGCTAAATAATAAAGGTGAAGTAGTGAAAATATTTGAGGCAAACAATGAAATTACTTGTGTTTCTACTTCTTTATCAACGGATATTGTATACGCTGGCGCAGGCAACAGTGTATTAGGTTTTGATACGGAGGAGGGAAGTTCACCTTCTACATTAAACGAAACTATAGGTACAAGTCAAACACATGATAATGTGACAAAAACACCCATTTCTGAGGAAAACGACGAGTATGAACCTATGTTTGGGTTTGGAATGTTTGATGAACCAAGTCCAGATACAACTGAAATTCTAGAAAGAGAAATTTATAGTGAAAGTGAAACGCCAACAACTTCCAATAATTACTCTAGAAATTCAGAAAATTATTCCAGTACTTACCAGAGTAATACGCCCTCATATCAAGAAAGCAATGATAATATTGATAAAGGTGGAGAATATCGCGAATTTGCATCTAAGGTTGTCAAAGGAGATGTGGCAAATTATCTAAGACTTGGTAATGCGGCTTGGGCTGAAAAACGACTTGAAAGAGCTGCTGAACATTTCCGGAAGGCTACTGACATTAGTCCTGATGAGCCAAGAGCATGGCATAATCTTGCAGTATGCAACTACCACCTTGCTCTGAAACGAAACCCCGATGATTTAGATAATGCTGTAGAAAGCGCCATCAAGCCCCTTGAAATTGCTAAAAAAAAGGGAGGTAAAGATTACGACTCAATTGTAGATAAAACTCTACTCTTCTTAGCTTCAAAACTTGCTTCACCAGAAGAGATAGAAGAATATAGTAATTAAATCTCAGTAATTATTGATTCATAATATGTATAACTAACATAAAGTATCCAATCATTTCCTTGATCTACTTCACTGAATAATTCAGGAACTATAGAAGGTGCGTCATTACAAGTGATAGAAGTTACCCATGAACCTTGGCCCTTTGCACTAGTATAACCATTTTGAAATAAATGTTGTCTTACTTCATTCTCAGAACCTAATGATAGAACCAATTCTTCAGGCATAGAAGATAAAACATTAAAATTAAGTTCTAAATTACCTGAAGTTCCATTTTCTGTTAAATTAAAAAGATAATTTGTTGAAACCCCCAGAGAAAAATCATCTGGAAACAAAGTACCAACTACCGGATTCTCTGGTGAATCTAATTCTTCATCTTCTTCCCATTCTAAATCATAATTTACCGATGTAATATTGTAAGGATATTCATGATTTTGTGTTGTTGTTGCCCCTTCTGCAGTATAACCTGCAAATGCTGGAAAAGTAATCTCGTTTTGAATAAACTCTACATTGTAGGTTCTTATATTAACAAGAACCCAAGTCTGTACCATACTAGATTCGTTACTGGGATCGCTTACAGTTAAAGTGACAGTATAATTTCCTATACTAGTATAAACGTGATTAGGGCGCATTAATGTTGATGTAGAACCATCACCAAAATCCCATTTAAATTCTAAAATATCTCCATCAGGATCACTGGAAGCCCCTCCATCAAAGAATGCTATACTATTGACTTTGATTTGTTGCCCAAAACCGCCATAAGTTGCGTCTAAACTTGCCACTGGTGCCTTATTTTTATATAACACATCTATGTTTTTCTTAGCTACACCGATTCTACTATCATCATCTATTACTGTTAAAGTAACCGTATAAGTACCTTCAACTGCATAAGTATGCTTTACCGATTTTCCAGTGCTGCCATCGTTATCCCCAAAATCCCACAAATATTTAGCACCACTAGGATTAGTACCTGAAGCCATAAAGGCGATTGAATCACCCTCAACGAGTAACTCTGTTAAAATTGAGATTTCCACCCCGTCTAAAGATTCCGGAGTACTATCTAAACAACCAGGAATCAGCATCATCACTGCAATAAGCCATATTTTGCGCACAGTACGGTAAATACTGCTCATTTAATAATTAAGCCACCTACCGATACCCTTTATTAGAGCGCGAAACGGTGGCAAGTAGGTATTTTTATGCAAGCAGGACACATGGCATATGACCGCGCAATAACTGTATTTTCTCCAGACGGGAGATTATTTCAAGTTGAATACGCAAGGGAAGCAGTAAAAAGAGGAACAACCACCGTTGGTATCAAATTCAAAAATGGTGTTGTATTAATAGTAGACAAAAGATTAAGCTCTAAATTAATAGAAGCAGACAGTATTGAAAAAATATTCAAAATAGATGGACATGTAGGATGTGCAACTTCAGGCTTAGTTGCTGATGCAAGAGCATTGGTTGACAAAGCTCGTGTAGAATGTCAAGTTAACTCATTTAATTATGATGAAGAATTAGCTGTTGCCTCACTAGTAAAAAAACTGTGTGATTTTAAACAAAGCTATACACAATATGGAGGTGTAAGGCCTTTTGGTACTGCAATGTTAATAGCTGGAATAGATGCGTCTGGCCCCCATCTTTACGAAACCGATCCATCTGGTGCAATGATGGCGTACAAAGCAGGTGGAATTGGTGCCGGAAGAAATGAAGTTATGGAAGTCTTTGAAAAAGATTACAAAGAAAACATGACTGAAAAACAAGCTATCAACTTAGGTTTAAAAGCACTATCTGCAGCTAATGAGAATAATCTTAAGGCTGAAGTCATTGAAATTGCAGTTATTAGTACTGACAAAGAATTCGGAACTTTGGACCCTGATTTAGTTAGTGGAGAAATTAAAAAAATTAAGTAATGGTATCTCTTGAAGATGCAGTAATTGCCAGACTTGAAACTGGTGGGCATCGTTTTGAAATACTTGTTGATCCAAATGAAGCGCAGGCTTTCAAAGAAGGTGACGAGATTGATTGGGAAGATAGTATTGCAGTAGATGGAATTTGGGCAGATAGTGCAAAAGGTGAACGTTCTCCTGAATATATACTCGATGATATTTTTGAATCCTCAGACTTAATAGAAATCTACAAAAAAATTCTAACTGAGGGCACCATTCAATTAACTTCTGAACAGAAAAAAGAGATGATTGATAAAAAGAAAAAACAAATTTTATCACATATTGTTGCTAATGCAATGAATCCTCAAACTGGAGGTGCACACCCTCCACAAAGAATTGAAAATGCAATTGTTGAAGCAAGATATAACTTCGACCCAATTAGAAGTGTTGAAAAGCAAGTAGAAGATATTGTAGCAAAAATAAGACCACTAATCCCAATATCCTTTGAAAAAGTTAAAGCTGCTGTAAAAATTCCGGCAATATATGTTGGAAAATGTTATGGCCAAATGTCTGGTCTTGGTACAATCGAGAATGAAGAATATCAAAATGATGGAAGCTGGATAGGAATAGTGAAAATGTCTGCTGTTTCATATGATGAGCTTGAAAATTTATTGGGTTCCATTACAAAAGGAGCAGCTGAACTAAAAATAATTTAGAAACAAATCTTCATATAGGGGTAAGTTTGGAAAGGATTGTTATAATTGAAAAATAATGGATGATTCATATGAGCGAAGAATCAAAGAATAATAAAAATAGTGAGAATTCTAAAGGATTGGTACTTCCTGGAGATTTGCTAGAGACAAAAAGCAAACCTGGTAAGGGAATCTTTAGAAAAGATGGACGAGTTTATTCATCAGTTGTAGGTTACTCAAATGATAGAAGTGGATATGTAAATGTCAACGCAATAAAAGGTAGATATAATCCAAAAGTAGGTGACAAAATTGTTGCAGTATGTGCTGAAACAGGGCCCTCTGTTTGGAGAATGAATATTGGGTCTGCATTTAATTCAACACTTCACCATAGTGAATCTGGATGGAAAGTACCTTTTGGAGATACAGCACGATTCCTAGCAATAGGCGATGCAGTATGGGCTGAGGTTTTCATGGTAGATGCAGCTGGTTCACATCAAATAAGTTTAAAGAAAGACGATTGTAGAAAATTATACTCTGGAACGGTAGTGCAAGTAGAACCTACTGCCGTACCAAGAGTTATCGGAAAACAGGGATCTATGATTACTGCTATCCGTGAAAAAACAAATACCAGAATTCAAATAGGACAAAATGGATTTATTTGGATTGATGGTAAAGGGGAAGATATCTCTAAAGCTCAAAAGGCTATGGAAACAATCGATAGAGAAGCTTCCTCAGAAGGTTTAACTAAGAAAATAGAAAAATTATTGGAGAAATAAAATGGCTGGCCAAACAGATATGGAATTA
>CAZVIT010000004.1:0-28841 GCA_964626865.1 uncultured archaeon
TTCTTCAGCCTCCAACTTTGCTTTTTCCTCTTCCGCCTTTTTTGCTAATTCTTTAGCCCTCTCAGCTTCTCGTTCCGCTTTCTTAGATTTTTCCTCTTCAGCTTTCTTCATCGCTACTTTAGCCTCTTTAGCTGCTTCTTTAACCTGTTTTTCAGCTTCCTCTACTTCCAATTTAGCTTTTTCTTCTTCAGCTTGTTTAGCCGATTCTTCGGCCTCTTTCAGTGCTTCTTCAGCATCTCTTGCTTTTTCTTCGGCTTCTTGTCTTGCTCTTTTTTCAATATCAAAATCTTCTGTAGACTTTGTTATATGTTTTGTATCCAATTTAGGATCTTCATAAAGATGTACATCTCTCTGTGGGAATGCAATAACTATATTCTTTTCTCTTAATTTCTCAAAAACCTGATGATGTAAATTTGAATTTATGTGTCTTATCTTAATTACATTTTTTATCCATGCAACTAGTGCAAAATTCAAAGAAGAATCGCCAAAATCTTGGAATCTAACTAAAGGCTTTCTTGTGGGATCATCTTGTTCTATGTCTGTATTATTTTTTGCTACCTCTAATAAAGCTGCCTCAACCTCGTCTGGATTTGAATCATAAGAAACGCCTACTTCAATTCTCAGACGATAATATCTATCTGGTTTTGTTAAATTAAGTATATTCTGATTAGCAAGTGCATTATTAGGAATTATAATTATCACGTGATTTATAATATCATAAATCTTTGTAGAACGCAAACCTATTTCACGAATTAAACAATAAGTATCATTAAAATAAATCATATCGCCTGTTTTGAATCCTTGATCAAGCAAAAGAAGAATCCCTGAGAAAAAATTACTAAGTGTATCTTGCGCAGCTAATGCAATTACCAAACCAACAACTCCAACTCCTGCAACAAGAACTCCAAACTCAACATTAAATGTGGATAAGAAATTTGTAATTCCAAAAATTATGATTAATATGGAACCTAATATATCCAGTAATGGGCCATATTGAGTATCTGATTTACCTATATTTATCCAATCTGATAATAATGGGACTATATAATTACTGTAAAAACGTAAAATAAAAACCGTCATAAATAAAACAAAAAGACCATCACATATTGTCACTAACGTTGAAGCAAAAGTTTGAAGTGTTGAATTAGTTTTTGCTATTTCTGTGAAAAATAAAGATAAACCCCATGTAATTATTAACCAAAACACAACTGGTGTGGGATCCCATCTCCATTTCCTTAAACCACTAAAATATAGAACTAGAGGACTTATGAATGCAACTGTGAGAAAAATTACAAACAACATCAAAATTAAAATCCAAATAGCTAATTCTGTAAAAATTATGAAATCTTCTCCTGTTTGTCTATTTGTTATTGAATAATAAGGACTAGGAACTATTTTGTCTATAGTTGGCTGCATTATTCCCATAGTAAATATTGACAGGAGAAAACCAAAAAGTCTAACAAAAGGAAAATCTTTCCTGAGGCCAAATATCTTTTTTGCAGAAGTACTCACAAATCTACACTTAAAAATACATTTATAAATGAATTAGGTGAAACCGTATATAGCTCCCTATTCTTAGATAAAAAATGAGTGCAGTGTTAAAGGACAATGATGTTGCTAATGCCATAAGAGGTATGGATGGATGGGATTATGATGATGTTTATAGATGCATAAGGAAAGAATTTATTTTTGATACTTTTGAGTCTGCAGCTACCTTTGTTCAACATGTTGCTAGCATAGCTAGTGAAATAGGCCATTATCCTGAAATTTTAATTTACAAAAAAGGTGCTGTTAGAATAACTGCAACAACACACGATGAAGGTGGAATAACTGATAATGATATTGCCCTTATAGAAAGTGTAGAAATACTAGTTAGTTAAACAGTTTTTAGCTAAAAAAATTAAGATATTGTTAATTCTTTAACAAGATATTCATCCGAATGTTTATCTATATATTCAATTAAATCTGAGACGTGTGGAGATTCTAGCAAAATTTCATTTGACTCATGGTCTATAATTCGGAATGGCATCAAATACATACTACACTAATTTATATATAATTTACTAATAGAAATAAGCCTTTATTGGGCCTTTTTAATGGCATTTAGTGAAACAATATCTTGACTTAGTTAACGAAGTAATCAAACGAGGAACTAGAAAAGAAAATAGAACTGGTGTTGATACTATTTCTGCATTTAATATTAATTATTCTATAGACTTAAACAAAGGTTTTCCACTGTTGACTACTAAAGAAATATCATGGAAAAATATAGTCATTGAAAATCTATGGTTCCTATCAGGTGATTTGCATATTGGTCTGTTAAAAAAACACGGATGTAAATTTTGGGACCATTGGGCTGATGATGAAGGGTTTGTACCTAGCGCCTATGGAAACTTTTGGAGAAAATTCCCAGTTCATGGAGATAATGAATACAATGATCAAGTTAAGTATGTTTTAGAGACTCTAAAGAAAAATCCTAACAGTCGGAGAATGGTGATTAGTGCTTGGGCCCCAGGAAATGCTCAAACTAGTGATTTGCCTCCTTGTCACCTTTTATTTATTTTCAATGTTCAATACGATCAAGATGGTAAACCTCGATTGTGTGTACATCTCACCCAACGCAGTTGTGATGTAGCCTTAGGTGTTCCCTATAACATTGCAGGATATTCATTTTTACTACACCTTTTTGCCCATTTATCAGATATGAAAGTTGGTACTTTTGGACACTCTCTCGTTGATGCACATATATACACAAAAAAGACAGATGGAAGTATGGAAGAGTATGATCATATTCCTGGCCTAATTGAACAGACAAAAAGACAAATTAAATCTCTACCTAAGCTTAAAATTGATTCAAGTATAAAAACTTTAGAAGATGTTATGGATTTATTGGATAAAGATACTGAAACGATTTTGTCAAAATTTAAATTAGAAGACTATAACCCTGAACCATTTATTCCATTTAGAGTTGCAGTATGAAAGGAATATTGGTGGCTACCTCACCTGAAGGAATTATTGGAAAAAACAATACTATTCCTTGGCACTATTCTGAAGATTTAAAGAGATTCAAAGAACTTACTGTTGGAAAAACGGTTATCATGGGAAGAAATACTTGGGAATCATTGCCAATAAAGCCTTTACCTGAAAGAAGAAATATAGTCATTACAAGAAGTTTAATAGAAAATGTAGAATGTTTTAAGAGTATTGATGAAGCCTTGAATACGTGCAAAGGTGATATCTGGTTTATAGGAGGTGCTGGAATTTATGAAGAGGCAATGGATTTAGCTGATTGTATTGACATGACATTAGTCCCAGATAACATAAATGGAGATAATTGTATTTACTTTCCAAAAATAGGAAACAACTGGGAAGAAAGTGAAAAAAAACCTTTAAAAAATAACTCGAAATTGTTGCATAAAACTTACACCCGTAGGGTGTAACACACCTTTATATCTATACGGCCTAGGCAACTACGGAGCAAAAATGTCTCGTAAAATAACTGCTTTACTGCTAGCCATGCTGATATTGCCCTTTTCAGCTGTAAACACATTAGCTGATGAAAACGACCCTGATTTATCAATAAATGAAATAAGTTTCAGTGATGATTCACCTACTGGTGGAGACGATATAACTATTACTGCTGAAATTGCAAATGATGGAGGGACAAGTGGACTAATTAGTGTCACTACAAATGTTAGTTTTTATTCTGATTCTACATTTATCGGTAAGGAAACAATAACTATTCCTGGTGGGAATACTGCTGATGCAGAAATGGACTGGACGGCTGTCGGAGGCACTCATACAATCAAAGTAATTGTTGATGAAGAAGAACAAATTACTGAATCTGATGAAGACAATAATGAGGAGACTGAGAGTATTAGTGTCTCCTATCCTCCTATTTTACTTTTAGATGATGACAATAGTGGAAATAATGGAGGAGTTCGAACTGAAACCGATCAATATTACGTTAATGCACTTGACAACCTCAGTAATCCTATTGCTTATGATATTATTAGAGTAAATAGTAGTGCAGATGCTCCTGATATAGATACATTATCTGAATACCAATTAATCATCTGGGCTTGTGGAACTGATTATCAAAGTGGAGACACTGACGTAACTTTTACCGATAATGACAAAACAAATGTAGGTGAGTATCTCGAAGGAGGAGGTGCTATGTGGGTCATAGGTATGGATATCCTATATGATTTTGATACGGCTGATGGAGATCGTAGTAGTGGTGATTTTGAATATGATTATCTTGGAGTTAGTTATGCTGATAATGACAGAGCTACACCTGCTGTTGTTTTTGGTGTAGATGATGATCCGATTTCAGATGGTGTTGAGTATGATGCTGATGCCATAAGTTCAGATTTCGCAGATGATATAAATCCTAGAAGTGGATTTGAAAAGGTTCTGAGCTCAAATGGAGATTACAATATCTCAACAATAAGAACTGAAGAGGAATTCAAATTAGTATTTATGACAATTGACTTTAGTTCAATTACAAATAGTGATGATAGAGATGAATTTATGGAAAATGTTGTTGAATATCTTGTTGAGCAACTAGAAAATGATGTGAGTTTAAGTAGATTTAATACTCCTAAAGATGAAGAAACAGTTGAACCAGATGTAGAAAATATTGTAAATGTAACTGTAAGAAATAGAGGCACTGAAGATCAAAGTAGTATCCAAGTTACATTAGAAATCACTTGTTTGAATAACTCATACACATATGATGATACTGAAACTATTTCATTGGATGCAGGAACTGGAACATATGTTGAATTTGAATGGAATACTCCTGATGATGAAGATTATGTTTACCAGATAAAGAGTAAAGCTATTATTTCTGACGATGAAAAAGAAGAAAATAATGAAAAAATTATCAAAGTAAATACATATGTCACTTATGATTTAGAAGTAAAAGATGCACGTGCTACTCCAATGATTGCTGAGAAAGATGAAGAAAGAGAAATGAGCGTGATTGTAACCAATAGTGGAGATGTTACTATGAATTCTGAAATCAGCGGCAAAATATATGATGGTGCTGGAAGTGTAATTGAAAATTTAGGAAATAAAGATGTTGAAGATTTAGCTCCTGATGAAAGTTTGACTCTTACATGGGATTGGGAAACTGATGATTACGGAACTTTCTGGTTTGAAGCAGAAGTCATAGATGATAATGACGAAATTCCAGAAAATGATGTTATTGACGCAATGATGAGAAGTGTTGATGTAGAATTTAGTGATGATATGGAAAGTGGAATCAATGGTTGGAGTAATTATAAATCATTGAGTAATCCATGGCATTTAATTGATACAGACGAGGATGGCAATCGTGAAGCCTCAAGCCCGACTCATGCTATGTGGGTTGGAGATGAATCTAAAGGAGATGGAGAATATGATAATAATTGGGATTTCTCTGTTTACACAAGTGAAGAAATTGAATTAGGATCTAATCCACAAATGGCTGTAGATATCTGGTACAGTACTGAATTAAGTTGGGATGGCGGAAATGTACAAATTACCACTGATGATGGAGAAACTTGGGAAGTAATACAACCTAACGGTGGATATCCTGATGATGCTGTTGTTGGACTTGATAATGAACCAGGTTATACTGGAACTTCTGGTGAAGGTGATGGTGCAAGTTGGGAAACTGCAACCTTCAGTCTTGCAAATTATTCTAGTGATGATGTAAGATTTAAATTCAGATTTGGAACTGATGCAAGTGTAGAAGCCTATGAGGGATGGTATATTGACAACATTGAAGTAAGTAGTGGAGACACGGGAACTAATTTTGAAGATGACTTTGAAGATGGAGATGGTGATTGGATCGCTGATGTTGTTGAAAGTGAATGGAATTACTATAGCAATAAATCTTATTCAGGAGATTATTCGTGGTACTTAGGAAATCCAGATACTGAAACATATAGCGCTTCACTAAATGATTCCTTAGAATCACCTACTTTTGATATAGGTGAAGGTTCTGAAAAATATGTATCTGCAATGGTTTGGTTTGCTATCGATGGACCATACGATTTTGTTAATTTAGAAATAAATCAATCTGGAGAATGGGAAACACTAGAAGTTATTCCTGAAGATGATGGAGATTATTCAAGTGATTATGACGGAGCTGATGAAAATGGATGGTTATACCTTGAAAGTGACGTAAGTGAGTACGAAGGAGATGTTTCATTCAGACTTCGGTTTGAATCTAATACATATACTCAACTTGAAGGATTGTATGTTGATAATTTTGCAGTTTACAGCCTTCCGCCTATACCAAATGACGTGGGGACTAAAGAATTAGATGCGCCAGCTACTGCTAAACCAGGAAGAACTGTAACATTTACTTCTGAGATTTACAATTTTGGAACAAATGATCAAGAAGATTTTGATATCAGAGGTACTGTCACAAGAGATGATGGAACTGAAGTATTCAATGAAACGCAAACTATTGATTCTTTAGAATCGAAAACTAATACTACCTTAGAGTGGACTTGGGAAGGCGGCCCAGAAGGAACTTACACAATAAGAGTTGAAACTCTATTATCTGGAGATGAGAGAGCTGGCAATAATCCAAAAGAAGAAAACATAGATATTGCTGAAAGTGGATATAATGTTGCTTTGGCAGTTCAAGAACAAGCAAAAGATGTTTTATCTGGTGAATCTGTAGCTTTTAATTTTACTGCTACAAATACTGGAGAAAATAGTGGATATTATGACGTAACTGTAGATTCTGAACAAGATGATGATTGGAAAATTATTTCGCATGTAAGTTCTCTTTATCTTACTGCAGGTTCAAGTCAGAACTTTACCGTAGTTGTTATCGCCCCTACACTCGAACCAAGTGGCAATGAACATGGATTTACTGTAACTGTAACAAGTAGAGATGATCCGGAAACTGAAGATAGTAGTGACATTTCTGCAACTCCATTCTATTATTCACAAGAAGGTGGCGATAATGTACTCTTAATTGATGCTAATTTTGGTAAAAATAATGGATACAATAATTATTACGACGTGGACAAAATTGACAATCGCTTGAAGATTGCACTACAACAATATTTCACAGATGGTGAAAGTCGTGGTTATGATGTTTACACAATGCCTTATGATAGTGAACTCGGAGCATTTGGCGAATTAGGCCCTTATCCTACTTTGGACTTAATGAGTGCTTATGATGTAGTAATATGGACCCAAGGTGACCATCACCAAAGAAATATTACTAGTTGGGAAGAATGTATTAGTGATTATTTAGATGAAGGTGGTAACCTTTGGATTATGGGGCAACAATTTTTGACTGCTCTAAATGGAAGTGATGGGCCTAGAGACTCTGGGGATTTTGAATATGACTATTTTATGATAGACTATATTCGAAATAATGCAGGTACTCCTGATCCTCTAATTGGAGTAGAAGATGATGAAATATTTGGTGACGCTGAATATGATATGGGAGATACTAGCATATATTATTCAGATTATGCTGATTGGATAAGGCCTAGAGAGGAAGCAATAGGTGCTTTCTACACTGATAGAAGCAATTGGTGGCATATAGTAGACACCGCTAGCGATCCAAATAGAAAAGCAAACAGCCCTACTCACTCTATGTGGATAGGAGATGAATCTAAAGGAGATGGAGAATATGGCAGCGGATGGGATTATTCCGTATATACTTCTGAAGCATATACCTTAGAAAACGGTGCACAATTATCATTCCAACACTATTATGATACAGAAAGTGAAAGTTATGCATATGATGGCGGTAATGTCCAAATCTCTACTGATGACGGAGAAACTTGGGAGGTAATACAACCTAATGGTGGATATCCTGCTGAATCTGTTAGTGGATTAGATGGTGAGCCCGGATATTATGGGCAATCTGGCGGATGGGTGCAAGCTACATTTGATCTTTCTAATTTTTCTGGTGAAGAAATAAAACTAAAATGGAGGTTTGGTGCAGATAGTGTCATTGATAATTATGAAGGTTGGTACTTTGATGATGTTGAACTAACTTCCAATGGAGGAACTACGAGCCATCTATCTGATAATATGGAAAGTGGAATGGACAATTGGGATGATGCTGCTCAAGTTTTCAATATGTCGTTGCACTACGAAGGCGATTACAGACTAATTCTATCTCCTTTCACATTTGGAAAAGTTAATACTTCAAATGATCGTGAAGATATGGTAGGAAGGGCTCTTGATTGGTTAAGGGCTTCTGCCTTTGCTGATGATGTTGGAGTGAAAGTACTTAAATTGGAAAGTGATGCAAGAGAAAATTCAACCATTGAATTTTCAAGCATAATCAAGAACTATGGTTCTGATAATCAAGTTGCCATTAATGTCAAAGCTACTATTTTAGACTCTGAAGGAAATGAAAAATGGGATGACAGTCAAACAATTTCAACTTTAGACTCTGGAGAAGAAGAAACATTACAATGGGAATGGGAAAGTAATAATCCAGGAGAGTATCTCCTTATTGTAGAAACTACAAAAGATGATCAAAATCATAGAAATAACGATAAAGAAATCAATTTAGATGTTCAGATGATACATCTTCCTGAAATTTCCACTTTTAACCAAGATAAAGAAGGTGAACCTGGAGCTAAACTAGAGTTTAATCTTGTTCTCAAAAATGGCGCATCTGGAACTGACACGTTCTATCTTGATATGACTGGAACTGCTGAAGATTGGGCATCTATGACAAACCAAATGGAGCTAAAAAGTAATGAAAGCAAAGATATTGAGTTACAAATTACAATACCGGATGATGCTGAACATGATGTATATGATTTAACTATTATTGTTACTGCTGGAGATGTCACTGAAACTTTAGATTTAACTATAGATGTAAATGACAATCCAACAAACTACGAAGTAGAAATAGAAGTTAGCCCAACAAATACTGAATCTGTAGCTGGCCAAGAAGTCGAATTTAGTGTTACAATTTACAATAAAGGTGACGAATCAGACACATTTGACTTAGAAGTACAAGGAGATGAAGAATACTGGGTTGAATTTGAAGAAAATGGAATTACCATTGGGGCTGATGGAGAAGCTACCGTTAATGGAATAATAACTATTCCAGATGACCAAGAGGATGGAAATGTATACATTGAACTAATTGCCACATCAAGAGGAGATGAAACTGCTCAAGATGACAAAATAATTAGAGTAAATGTAGAAGAATTAGAAGTTGATGGTTCTTTAAGAATTATTGGAGGGCAAGGACAACAAACCCTTGCACCTGGAGAAATTGCAACTTTTGAATATCAAATATGCAATGATGGAAATACAAAACTAACTATAGATTTAGTAATTGATGGTAGTGCCCAGGACTGGTATATGGTAGACATCGAAACGCCTTTCGAATTAGATATGACTTGTGAAACTTTTAGTGGAACTGTATCTGTTCCTCAAGGAACTTCTGATGACAATTATAGAGTCGAAGTTGAGGCTTTCCATAGTAATGGAGAAGCCCTAGGTAGAGCCTTCGCTAATATTATTGTACAAACTCCAATTGAAGAAATTCAAGATATTTCCCTTTGTTTAAAAAATGGAACGTTATGTTTAGATTCTAGTAATGTTGAACTTAATATGGATATTGAAGCAGGCAGCAGCAGTATAGCTACTAGCTTTTTAATTGAGAATAAAGGAACTATTGATGTTGATATAGCTCTTGAACTTGTAATGCCTAATGGAGATATAGATGTAAACGTAATTTATGTGGATGAAGGGCAATGGAATATAGGAATTTATCCTTCTCCTAGTGATACAAAAGAATACAGTTATGTAATTAAACCAAATGATTCTGAGGAGGTTACCTTGCAAATTTTTTGTAAAGATATCCCACCTGGCACATATACATTTAATCTTAAATTACTATCAAAAACAGAATCCACATCAAATGAAGAAACTTACTTATTTGAAGTAGTAGATCAAATCACACTAACAGTTACTGTTGAAGGTGGAGATGTTTCGGAAGAAGGTGATGCTGAAGGTGAAAGTAGTTTGCTTCCTGGACCTTCATTTATCACAATAATTGCATTATTAACTTTAATAGTTTATAGAAGAAAACATTAATCGAAATAATTATTTGAGATTAATGTAGGTAAAAGCAAAAAATAAACTAAATACAAGGTAAAAGCGAGAGGCCAAAGTGTAAGCCACAGAGTATATTCTAAATATCTAAGCACTATTGTAATTATCAGAACAAGTAATCCACAAAGAATAGGAATTTTAAATTGTTTTCTAGCTTTTGCATAAGGTATCGTTGATGCTGTCAATAAAGATACTAAACCTATAACTAAAGGAATTATGGGACTATTATATTCATTAATTGTAGAATATTTTATAGATATAACTACTATAAACATTGTTAATCCAGGGGAAGGTAAACCTGAAAAATATTCATTATTACCCTGTTCACCTATTGTAAAATTAGCTAACCTAATAATACTTAAAATTGCAATTAATAATGCTGATGTTATTGCTACGATATTATCAATATTGTACCTAAAATGAATTTGAAAGTCATCGTCAAAAATATCAATTGCTGGACCTCTATCTAGATTATAATATAGTGAATAAACCAAAATAGATGGTGCTATCCCAAAGCATATTGAATCTGAGATGGAGTCTAAATATTTACCATAATGATGTTTAGTACCAAATTTACGTGCCAAAGCTCCATCCATTCCATCAATAATTGCACAAAAGGGTAAAATTAACATAGCTACAATATAACTTTTCTCACTCCCATCTATTATGTAAGTTATTGCTAAAAAACCTAAAGACGCGCTAAATAATGTTGCCATGTCTGCATAAGAAATCAAAGTTAATGGTTTGAACATTTGTTTTAGCTTAATCATGATTTAATCCTTATTTTGTGTAGCCTGGAGCTTTGAGAACATACGTTTTGGAACTTCAAAAAGCTTTTCAGTTACAGATAGTGAAGACATTGGAGTATATTCTGCCAGTTGTTGCCCCGCTAGTACTTTGTCTCCCTCCTTAACTAAGAGATTAATTCCTGCTGATTCAAATGATAAATCTACACGGGAACCAAAATGAATTAAACCTATTCTCTCTCCTTTAGAAACTTCAATATTAGGTTTAACATAACTGACTATACGTCTAACTAAAACTCCAGCTATCTGAATTATTTTCATAGTTCCAATAGATGTTTCTATTTTAGTCATCAAACGTTCATTTTTATCGGAATCCTTAGAAAATGCTGGAAGATATCCTCCAGATTTATGTTTAATAGATATTATTCTACCTTCAAATGGAGAACGATTGACATGGACATTATGAACATTCATAAAGATAGAAAAATATGCCATTCCTCTCTTAATTTCTGATCTTTGAACTAAACCATCTGCTGGACTGACTATACCTGACTCAATTTTTCTTTCTGGATCTCTGTAAAAATATAATAAAAATAAAGAAATTAATAATAATATTATTGATAAGATATACATATTATCGAGAGGAAGATTTGAATCAAAACCTCGCTCCTTTACGGAAGATGAGAAAAAACCAAATGGAAATAAAACCAAACCGGCTACCAAAACATATACTACCTGTGAAGGCATTCCCTTGGCAAAAGGAAGGCCCCTCATTCCTTCTGGAGCTTTCCGAAGAGGTAAATCAATCACTCCCAATATTGAATCTTGCATTTCTGGTAAAAAATGAAATACAGCTATTGCTAGAAAAATTAAAGCAATTAGACTTCCTACTTTTCCTAAAACTCCATGTGCAAAAAAGAAGGTGTCATCTCCCCAAACATGTTCATATGTTAACCAAATTACAGCTGCATTCCTAATTAAATTT
This sequence comes from uncultured archaeon, assembly GCA_964626865.1. Taxonomy (GTDB): domain Archaea; phylum Thermoplasmatota; class Poseidoniia; order MGIII; family CG-Epi1; genus CG-Epi1. The sequence goes on from CAZVIT010000004.1 coordinate 11,842, forward strand.
AGAATATAAATTGCTGGAACCGTAGCAAGAAATGCATAAAATCTTCTATCAGCAGGAGCTTTAGTACAAACAACTCCGCCTACAAAAATTATCATGCTTTGCAAGGCTGTACATGCTAATACAATTGTAACAGAAACCGAATCTGGATTACGCCATTCATCGCCCTCAATTGATATTTGAACTTCTTGATGCTCCGATACTGGTCTGTAATATTTAGAACCCTCTCCGTAATCTAAAGAACCTAAAGATGTTGGAATATCAAGCGTATTCAATATCCATATTGATTGTTCTGCAACTACTTGAATCAACCAACCTGAAAGAAGTGGAACTCGCTCTACGAAGAAATAAATTCCTCCTGCTACAACAGTCATTGCAGCTAACCACCTAAGCGGTTCATACTTAGAATTCCAACGTATGCTAAGATATTCATGAATTGCTAAATAACCAAAGAATGGCATTGCTAATGCACAAAAGAAACCATTAGCTGGATCATTAATTAAGATATAATGTTCTACTTGTATCCACCAAAAAAAACCAAGAAGCAGCCAACCAATTATATTCAAATTATGGCCAATTTTAACTGGAAATTTCTTACCAAAAAGAATATGAGGCTTACTTGAAAAAAAGTAACCTAATGATAAAATAATTAAAGAACCGATAACAAGAATTTCCGCAAGTATCGATAAATCTATAGCCATTGTATTAACAGTACAGCCGTTCTAGAAAAAACCTAAGGTCTTCTTTCTAACCATTTTTGAGCCTCAGAATATGATTCCAAACTCCCAATATCGTACCAATTACCACTAAATGAGACCGAATAAACTGGATTTTGCTTAACATTCCAAGCCAAAAAATTGCCCATAGCGTCTCTATCTCCACCCTCTTCTATATATGTGTGAAAATTGATTATGCCTGATTCTGATAATAGCCAATAGGCTGTCGCTGCTAACGTAGATGGGGGAGAATTAGGTTTTTCAACAAAGTCAATTATTCTATTATCTTCTAAATCGGCTATACCATATAATTTAGCTAATTCTAAATTCTCAACATCAAACAAGCCAATTACGTCTTTTCTAGATTCATTATAAACATTGACCATTTCTCTCAAATCAAAATCTGATAAATTATCGCCTCCAGCAATGAAAACTGGGCCTCGTAGATCTTTCTTTTTGAATAGTAAATTTAATGCTCCTAAAGCCCCAAGTTTTTGATCTTCATTATCACTCTCTTCAATAAATAATTCAATATTATTAGCATTCACATTAGAATCTAAATAATTTTGGAATTGTGGTGCAAAAAAACTATTTACTGAAACTATAATTCGATCTAAATCTAGATTAGACAAAGAATCTATAACATAATCAAGCATAGGTCTGCCAGCAATATCAAGTAATTGTTTAGGTTTGTTCTTGGTTAATGGCCACATTCTCTTAGCAAAGCCGCCTGCAAGGATTATTGCGTCCATTAAAGATCTATCTTACCACCAGACATTAACTGCTGTAATGCATCATCTGCAGCTGATTCTAACTTTTTCGGATTATACAATTCATCCTTTATATTTTTTCTATGATCCTTGACTACTTTCCATCTTGCTTGTCTTTCTTCAGTAGCTGTCTTTCTATGTAATTTTAAAGCTTCAAGCATTTCCATAGCTTTAGAATGTTGATTATCTGCCTTTTTACGAATATTAACAAATTCTTTATGTTTCTTATCGGCCTCAGTAGACAGATGTGATGCTTCTTTCATGAGGTTGCTAACTTTTTTGTAAATTTTTTTGTTAAGTTTAGCTAAATTTATAACTGCGCTATGTTCCTCATTAGCTTTAGAAAATTCAGAATCTATCTCTGCATCTAATTCCGAAACTTCTAAATTTAAATGTTCTTGAGTTGCAAGCTCACTTTCTTGATCCCCTAAACTTCTTCTCAATATCCCTAATTTTTCCATAACTTCTCTCTCTTTAGAAATTGGCATTTCAGTTGTTTCTCTTCTTCTTTCCAAATTTAAAATTTCTGAGTGAAGTGCTTGAACTGTATCTTTGAGAGATTTTCCACCCTTCTTATTTCCTCTCTTTTTTTGTTTAATTGAAATTAATTGTTTAGCTTTTTCTTGTGCAGTATTTCTTATCTTCTGATGTGCTGCTTTAGTGGAAGTATTTGATTTCATCTCCTCTCTATGCTTCATGATTTCTTCCATAATCTTACCTCTTTGATCATGCAAAGCGTTTCGTTCATCACGGAGTGTTCTAGCTTCATCATTAAAATTATTACGTTTAACTACACAACTTTGGAAACGTTCTTCAGCCAATTTAATTTCTGATTTTGGCTTTTTTTGTTGTCTAGATTTCTTTTGACTCATAACTATAATATGCCTCTAGGAATTTGTAAACCTCGAGCATATATTATAAAGTTGACGATTTGTCTAATAAGCAAAAGGATTCAATATGGAGTATATTGATTCATCTACTGGCCCTACATCTAATTGCATAGGTTCTTTTGTGAATTTTTCAACTACTTCCATATATCTTGCTGATGCTTCAACACGAATGTCGTCTGTTAGTTTAGGTGGTTTACCATCTCCAGTAAAACCTTTTTCTGAAAGCCATGTTCTAACATATTCTTTGTCTAACTTTCTAGGCTCTTCACTCTTTTCAAAGCGTGCCTCATAATCGTCCTTCATCCAGTATCTACTTGAATCAGGAGTGTTAACTTCGTCCATCAACATTATTTTACCATTAGAAATACCAAATTCATATTTAGTATCTACAAAAATCATTCCATGATCTGCAGCTCTAGAAACGCCCCTTTCATATAACCTCATTGATATATTGGCTAATTCTTTGTACAACCCAGGATCTATCACGCCTCTTTTGTATAATTCAGACGGAGGGACTGATTCATCATGTTCACCTTGTGCTGCTTTAGTTGATGGTGTGATTATTGGTTCAGGAAATTTTTCATTTTTACGCATGCCGTCAGGCAATTCATTACCGCAAAAATTTCTATCTCCTTTTTGATATGCGGTCCATGCTGATGTAGATGTTACTCCTGTTAAATATCCCCTAACTACCATTTCAACTTGGATTGGTGCACATTTTTTAACTTTCCATACATTCGGATGAGGTCTTTTTATTATGTGATTGGCCACGATATCTGCCGTTTCGCCAAACCACCAATCTGCCAGTTCTACCAAAGCTTGTCCTTTGAAAGGTACAGTACCTAGAACTCTATCAAATGCAGAAATTCTATCTGTAGTAACCATCGTTATGGTATCTTCATTGATATAATTATCTCGAACTTTTCCTTTGTATAATTCTCCTTGATCATCAAAGTTAGTTCCTTCTAGCGCGTATTCTAATTGCTGTTTTATTAGGTCTCGGTCCATATGCTATTCACTCATTGGACAAGGGACTAAAAGAGCCTCTCCCATGTAGTTTATCTGTCATGCTGAGTAAAACTTTGAAAAAGGCTGCTGGAAGAATTTTAGAACCATTAGGGAAAGGGCTTGGAAAAATAGGTGTAAAGCCAAATCATATCACTGTAATGGGGCTGATTTTAACATTTTATGCTGCATGGCTTCTCTTTAATCAGAATATTTACTATGCATTTCTAGTTGGGATGATTGCCTGTTTGTTTGATGGAGCAGATGGTTTAGTTGCAAGAGCGACAAAAACCACATCTGTAAGAGGAGGATATCTTGATGCGACACTAGACAGATATGCTGATTGTATTGCATTTAGTGCTCTTGTTTTATGCGATTGGGTAAATCCATTACCTATAGAATCATTAGATTTTATTTCGGGACAAATGTGGGCAATGGCTGCTATGATTGGAGCTTTTCAAACCTCTTATTGTCGTGCTGCAGCTGAAAGATTAGGTGTATCTCAAGAAGGAATTGGCTTAATTGAACGACCTGAAAGATGGTTTATTTTAGGAATAGGAGTACTAATTGGAGAGTTTTTGAATGATGTTGAAACGATTATTACTATTGTTGTTGCAATTTTAGCAATATTAGGAAATCTAACTGCCTTACAACGGATGAATCATTTTTGGAATGAGGCAAAAGATGAATAAAGATTTGCTAAAAGAAACATATATTTCTTTCTTTTTTCTTGGAAAAGCTCCTATTGCGCCTGGAACCTTTGGGACTTTTGGAGGTTTAATATTAGCATTTTTAACAGTTACTTTTTTTGGAGATAATGCAAGTTACCTGTTATTTTTACTAATTGCCATAATGTACTACATTGGATTCTCTATTGCTCCGTGGGCTGAAAAAAAATACGGTAAAGATCCTGGAATATATGTTCTAGATGAAGTTATTGGATATCTAATTATCATTGCATTCTTAAGTTTGCTTCAATTCCCATTGGAAAGTCATAATTGGTTATTGTCTTTCATTTTATTTCGAATCTTTGATGTTGTAAAATTATGGCCTGCAAAAAATTTAGAAGGTCTAGAAGGTGGCCATGGGATTCTAATGGATGACATTACTGCTGGGTTTCAAACCTTAATTATTATCATTTTTTTAGAAATGTATAGTATTATTTAAAATCCTAAATAAATATTTGATTTACTCCGTTTAATTTTTATTCCGCTTTTAATCTACAACATTAGACTTTTATGACTACTAAAATCGAAATACAAGTTGGACTAAAATCAGGAATGGCAGACCCAGAGGGTATGAATGTAAAAAAAGCTCTAGATTTATTGGGTTTTGATAGTGTTGAAAAGGTAGACTCTGTAAAATGTTACAGAATTATTATTGATAAAAATGAATCGGATGCAATTAAAGATGCTGAAGAGATTTGCAAAAAATTATTAGCAAATCCTGTAGTTCATGAATATTCTATTTCGGTGGCAAAATAAATGCTAGAACCTGTTAAAAATCTAAAAAATGTTTTTTATATTGATTTAGAAAATTCTAACTTAAATGACGTTGTCAAGGCTTTGGGTCTTGGTCTGTTACATGATGAAATGGAAAATGTAAAAAAATATTTTGCTAAAGAAGGAAGAAAACCCACTGATGTTGAATTACAAGCAATTGATCAAGCATGGTCGGAACATTGCTGCTACAAATCTTCCAAACCTGTTCTAGAAAAAACTGTTTTTGGACTAAAATCATCAAAAAAGGTTATTGCCCGTGAAGATGCCGGCATTATGGAATTTGATGATGAACATTACTATGCAGTTGGTTTAGAATCTCATAATCATCCTTCTGCATTGGACCCATATGGTGGCTCAGCAACGGGGATAGGTGGAATATTAAGAGATGTTGTGTGTATGGGTGCACAACCAATTGCTCTTGTGGATCCTTTGTTTTTTGGTGATTTAGATTTACCTCGCAACAAACTTCCTGAAGGAATTAAACATCCTCAATATCTAATGGGAGGTGTGGTCGCAGGAATAAGAGATTATGGAAATAGAGTAGGAATTCCTACTATTGCTGGACAAGTTGCTTTCCATCCAAAATATACTGGAAATCCTTTGGTTAATGTGGGGTGTATAGGAATAGTAAAGAAGGATTTAATGATCCATAGCCATGCAGGAGATATTGGAGATATTTACATTCTAGCAGGAGGAAAAACTGGAAGAGACGGAATTCATGGTGTTACTTTTGCTTCTAGGGATTTAGATGCAGGATCTGAAGATGATATTGGTGCTGTCCAATTAGGCGATCCAATCACAAAAGAGCCATTAATGCATTTATGTTTAGAATTAAATGAATTAGGATTGTTAACTGGAATGAAGGATTTAGGCGGAGGAGGGCTTTCTTGTGTCGTAGGAGAACTTGCACTAGATGCTGGATTTGGCGCAAAAGTAGATTTGGAAAAAGTTCATTTGAAGCTAAAAAATATGGCTCCCTGGGAAATATGGGTTTCTGAATCTCAAGAAAGAATGATGTTTACTGTTAAGCCTGAAAATGTACAAACTGTTCTAAACAGATGCGATGCATGGGATGTAGAAGCTGTTGCAATTGGTGAAGTTATCAAAGAAAAAAGAAATATTGTAAAATTTAATGGTAATGAAATTTTAAATTTAGATTTAGAATTTACAACAGGAGGGCCCGTATACAATCGACCTTATAATTTGCCGGAAATAGATAATTTAGAGGCTGAAGAATTACCTGATTTTCCTTCTAATTTATCACAGACAATAAAAGACATAATCAGTAATCCTGAAGTTTCTTCAAAGGATTGGGTGATTAGACAATACGATCATGAAGTTAGAGGAGCTACTGCAATTAAACCAATTCAAGGTAAAATTGGAAAGGAAGTTCATGGAGATTCCTCTGTATTAAAACCTGTAGAAGATTCTTGGAAAGGACTTGCATTAACTGCAGATATTAATCCCCATTTAATGGAGGCAAATCCATACCACGGTACAATGAGTGCTGTCGAAGAGATATGCCGTAATTTAGCTTCAGTAGGTGCTCGAATTGATTCATTAGCTGATTGTTTATGCTTTGGAAACCCCCAAAGACCAGACATAATGGGTCAATTCATGTCCAGCTGTAATGCGCTTAAGGATGCTGCAACTTCTGTTGATGTTCCTTATGTTTCTGGTAATGTTAGTTTGTACAATGAAACTGCTGAAGGGGCAATACCGCCAACTCCTGTACTCATGGGAATTGGCCTCGTAAATGATATTCGGAAATGTGTTACTAGCGACCTAAAGAAGAATGGAACTATATGGTTGATTGGCGATAATAAAGAACAAATGGGGGCTAGTTTGTACTACCGAATATTGGGAGTTGAATGCCCAAACGTACCCACTACAGACTTTAGTTCGTTTATTCCAAGAATGGAACAATTAATTGACGCGATTGAATGTGGAGAAGTTGTAGCTTGTCATGATATTTCTACAGGAGGTATTGCAGTTTCAATTATTGAAATGTGTATGAGTGGGATTGGTGCAAAAATAAACCTTTCAGAAAATATGAGATCTGATTTAGAGTTGTTTAATGAATCAAATGGCAGATGGATTGTCCAAGTAAAACCTGGATTTGAAGAAACCTTTTCTAAACGTTTTGATTTCGTCAAACAAATTGGAAATGTAGATGAGGATGTACATTTTGTCCTAAATAATCAAGAAGAATTGAATTTTTCAGTTGAAGAATTAAGAAAATTATGGACTGAACCACTTTGGAATAGGTTAGCTTAAGCTTTTATTCTAGCTCCAAATATTTTGATTATGCCTAATGCAACATCTGATTATGTAGCCGATACTGGCTCAATTGAAGCAATACTTATCTTACTCGTTTTCCTAATAGCATTTGCTTTAATATTGGGAGAAGTTGTTGATCGTGTACTGGCTGCTTGGGGTGGTGCAGTAGGAATGCTCCTAGTTGGGACTTACTACAATTCTCTTACATGGTGTACTGGAGGCGGGCACGGTGAAGAGGGAGCCGTCTGCCAAAATAACTTGTTCGAAGCTATCGATTTCAACGTTATTGGGCTACTACTCGGAATGATGATTTTTGCTGGAATGCTGGAGATTAGTGGTTTCTTTGAATTTGTAGCAATTAAAGCTACAAAACTTTCTGGAGGAGATCCATGGAAACTGGTTTTTTATCTAGGGACTTTCACAACTGTCATTTCTGTCTTCATTGATAATGTAACTGCTTTGATTCTAATAGCTCCTGTAACGTTAAAAATTTGTTCCAAAATTAAAATAAGTCCTATTCCGCCACTTATCGCTTTAGCTATTTTCTCAAATACTGGTGGTGTAGCAACATTGGTAGGAGATCCTCCAAATGTGTTGATTGCATCTTATGCAAGTGCACGTGGTTTAGGATTCGGTTTTATGAGTTTTATCAAACATCTTACTCCTTTAGCAATAATTGCATGGGCTGCCACATTATGGTATATGCATCGCCACTTCAAAAACTGGAGAGAGGTTAAACCTCAGAATGTAGAAGAAATACTTGATGAAGATGAGTGGGCGGCAGTTCAAAATGACACTTTGATGTACAGAACATTAGGTGCGTTAGCTGTAACTGTTGTAATGTTTGCTGCAGTTGAGCTTTTGCATCTGGATTTAGAAATATCTGCAGTATCTCTAGGAGGTGCCGGCATTGCAATGTCTATTAGCATGCTAGGCGTTTCAAAAGAAAAACGTTTAGATATACACAGTGTGGTGGATAAAGTCGAATGGGGTGCTCTATTGTTTTTCGCTGGATTATTTGTCTTGGTAGGTGGATTAGAAGCTATGGGATATCTAGACGCTATAGCTAATTGGATATTCAATAATTTCGGCCCTGAAGGAAGTATTTCTCAAAATGAAGTTGTACTAGTTATTGTTCTTATTTGGGTTTCAGCTATTGCATCTGCTGTTGTAGACAATATTCCTTTTTGTGCAGCTATGTTACCTGTAATTGAGGAAATAGGAAAATTAAGTGAAGTCGATGGAGTAGCTACGGTAGAGATTATCCCACTGTACTGGGCCTTAGCCATAGGCTGTGGTTTTGGAGGAAATGCTACACCAATTGGTTCTAGCGCAAATGTTATGACTATTGCAATTAGTGAAAGAGGCGGGCATAAAATTTCAACTAAGGAATGGTTAGCTGTCGGTGTTCCTGTAATGATTATAACTTGTACAATAGGATCAATAGTTGTTGCTCTATTCTATGATCTCTTCTTAACTGCTTAGTCATCAACTGATACACAAATTGAACAAATGCCCTTAGAATTTAGGGAATTTTCACATTCCAAGCAAATTTGTTTTTCTAGAAAAGTTTCCAACCAGACAGATTGTAATTCTGGTTCATCTGCTTCTTTAAGCATTTGTAGCTCATATTCTCCTTGTTTACTGTTATCATATAATTTAGTAAGATAAGCAATATCAAAATTAACGGATTGTTTTTCTGTTATACTTTTCTTAGGAAATAATGGCGATAAAAAAACTCCTGCAATAAATGAAGCCATATGTGTTCCATGTCCTACTCCATCTTGTGTGTTCATTCCAACATAAAACGTTTCCATTGCTACAAAAACAATAGTCGCTAAGATTACAGGCACTCTATGGAGAAAAATTGGTCCTAATAGCATAGGTATCTCATCTCTAGGATACAATAGCGCAAAACCCCCCATTATGCCAAAAACAGCACCAGAAGCACCTATGTTCAACGTATTAAGTCCTTCTTGATTGTAAACTGAAAGTAATCCTGTAATAAGAGAACCTAGGATTCCTGAAATAAAATAAATTAAAAGAAATGAACGTGAACCTATTCTTTCTTCAAAGGGTACGCCAAGAAGAATTAGAACTAACATATTCATCAGAAGATGCATTGATCCTCCATGCATGAACATAGCCGTTATTATTGAAACTAATCTAAATTGAGGCTCTGCAATGTATTGTGATTTAAAGCCTAAATCAATGATTGCTTCAATTCCGTATTTAGGATATAACAAATAAATTATCCACCAACTTGCAAATATCGAGAAATTAATGAATACTAAGGATTGAGAAACCATAAATTGATTTCGTAAACAGTAGTAAGATACTAACAATCCTACAACTATCAAAATCAATGTTCCTATTGATAACATAAGCTCAACCTCATATTTCCAATTTAAAACTGGGCAGCATTAAAGCTGACGCTAGGATTTAAAGCGGAAAAATAGGGGGAAGTAAAACTTCCCCTTTTCCTCATTGACTTACTTATTCTTCTTCTCTTCTTAGAGAAGCACCGGCTGCTGCAATTAATGCTGCTACAGACATTCCAACTATTCCAAGTGCGAAAGATGGAGTAGATGATTTATCTTTAACAACGTTAATCTGTCCAGATGCATCATTGTCGTCTTTTTGGTTCAAGTATTCATCTTGTTTCTTGTGACCATTATCGACATCAATTTGCTCTGGGTCTGGATTAATCATTGCATATAACTCAACATTTTCAAAGTCTTGAGTTGATTCACCTGGTATGAATGCTTCGTCCCAAACTGCAGTTATTGGATACCATGTCTGGTATATTCCTTGTGATTCAAGAACTGCCTTTGGTGCCATAACTGGTTCTGTAGTTGATGCTATTCGAGTCATACGCTGCACTCCTTCTGGCGTATCGTATGCTGTTCCTTGTGAATCCATTACATAAACTACCATCAAGACATCAGAAGCATAGTTTCCATCGTTCCATGCCTTTACCGTTATTGATAATGAATCGCCTTCAAGAACTCCTTGTCTATCGTAGGACATTTCACCTAGAATAAATTGTGATGGTTTAATGAATAAAGTAGCCGAGGTTGGCTCTCTCATTTCTTCATTACTACCTGTGTCTACTGGATCCATTTTTACATCAAACTTACGATTTCCTGCAGGTTCTCCTGCTTCTGCATCATAATTTGGTGCCAAGAATCTTACAGTAATAGCTGCTTCATCATCTGCAGACATATCTATTCCATATGTATAAGTTCCATTACCATCTGATACTGAAGTTAAATCATTGTATTCTGCACCATTCACTAAAACTTCTACAGTTATTGTGAAAGCTGCTCCGTTGTACTCTTTACCTTGTGCAACCAAAGTAGGAGTGAATTGGAATTCATTATCTTCTGTACCTATGTTCTTAACGAAGTAATCCATCTCAACTGCTAAACTTGGGAATATCTCATAAGTTAGCTTATTTTGATTATCCTTAGCAAAGAAGAAACCTGTGTCCTGTGTTCTTATAACTTGGACGTTTCCAATTTCAGCTGTACCTTCTACACCACGTGCTCTGAAAACAAATGCATAGGAATTGTCTTCTGCTGGATCATATGCAATACTATTGTAACCCAATTTATTAGAATCTAAATAGATGTAATATGGGGTCCAGTCGCCATCTCCAGTTAAAGAATCTCCGACTTCTGTATGGTCTGAACCATCCATTATAGTGAATCCATTAGCTCCCCAAAGACCTATTGTTCCTGGGTCATCTATGCCAGAGTCTTTCTTTTGTGCATAAACAGATATTGAACTGTCATCAGAAAGATCGTGCTTAGCCCAGAAGACCAAGTATGATTCTGCTGACCATACATTGATGTAGTTTGTCCTTGCTTGTTCGTCTGCACTATTATCAGATGTTACTGTAATTGTACCTTCCATACCTGTGTGATATTTACAGTAGTAATTAATCACAGATACTTCTTCCAATGGTGGTAATGAGAAACTTTGCCCGGGTAAGATATCGAATGAATCAAACTCTGAGTTCTTGTCTGTTACAGTGTGTGTTATAGTATCTGAATTGGTCCATGTAATTACAGTTCCAATCTGAACAACTGGAGATTCTGGAACAAATCCTGAACCTTGTCCTGCAATGTCTATTGTTAGTGTGTCAGTTGCAACACCACTTTCATCCCAAGATACTGCAAGTCCAGTACCAACTTCGGTTGGAACACCGGTAGCTGCTCCCCAATTAGAACCGCCTGCCAAATTTGGTGTTCCCATGTCTGCACTAAGACCTACTAATAACATATGATTTGCATCATTATTTGCTGAGAATAAATCTGCTAACATATCTCCGTTAGAATCTGCAACCATTACACCTGCTGTGTACATACCTGCAGATGACATACCTGGGAAATCAAAACTAATTGTTGGAGTTGATTCTCCGGCAACTATATCTAGATTATCATCATAATATGCCATATCTAAGTCACCTAAGGAACTAGAAGAGGACCATAGTTCATTACCGCTCAGATCATTAACGTATGCATATGCATAAGCTTCAGACATTGCACCGCCAGTGCCAAGATTACCTTGACCTTGGTTTACAAAAGAAGTTGTGATTGTGCTTGCTTCACCAACTTCTAATGTATATGGCATAGATGAGCTAGTCTGTTTTAAATCAAAACCAAGACCATAAATGCCGACATTATCAATACTCCAAGTACTTCCCCAGTCTGGGAAAGCTCCGCCGTATCTGAATCTAATTCTTACATTATCGAAACCTGCACCTGTGTAATCATCCAAACTACATTGGGATTCCACGAAAGAAGTTCCTGCTGAAGAACTATGAACAAATGCCCTTTGACCTCTTAATGGATTGCCATAATATGCGTAGTTGTAAACAGTTCCGCCATATTTCTCACCAGATGTTGGTTCTAAACCTGCCCATGTGGTTCCACCATTAGTACTAATCTCAACTCTGCCTGCATCATAGTAATAATTGTTACTACCAATACTTGCATAGAATGAGAACGTATGATCAAACACTAATTTTGCTGAAGTAGCTTGTGAAAGATCAATTACTGGTGACATTAGACTTACATCATCACCATTGTATGATACTCCGTATGAATCTGGTCCAACCCACCAAACTGGTGAATCTGGTGAACTTGATGTTGAATCTGTTCTCCATTGATGTCCTTCTTTAGGACCTCCATCTTTAGCTGATGTCCAACCATCTTCGTAATATCTTCTATTCAATTCATCATTCTTGTTAGAAGTAGCGTCTGCATCTGCGGTTGTTTCAGCTATGGTAAACATAGTTTGACGTGATGCTGCTGCAGTATTATCTCCTGCAAAGTCATCACCTACAGAAGGATCTGTACCACCTATCCAAGTTGTGAACTGAATTTTGTATTCACCTGGAACTTTGAAGTTATAAGGTGTCGAATATTCGTATTTTTCACCACTAACAAACGGCCCTAATGCTCCAGAAATTGCTTTAGTTTCTGTAAAGACTACAGATTCCATACCAGTTCCAGTAAAGGATAATGAATCTATATTCCAGTATTCACCATGAGATTGTGATTGGTAACGCCACATTCCTACTATGAACTTGATTTTCACTTCAGTTTCATCTACATAGTCTGACATATCGAATGTAGTTTCTATGTAGCTTTCTTCAGCGTGAACAAATGCTCTTTGTCCATATAGTGGATTTGCATAAAATGCGTAGTTGTAGATTGTACCTGTGTAATCATCATCTGGTACAAACAATTCCCAAGTATCTCCATCATCTGTTGATATTTGGACTTGTCCACCGTTATATGCTGTACTCATTCCGGAATAATAATCGAAATTATACCTGTGTTTCAAAGTTAATTTCAAATCACTCTCAGCTCCTGTAAAATCTAACGTTGGAGTGACAGCTTCGGTACTTCCTCCACCACTATACATTCTAAATGAACCAATTGAAGGACCTAATGCTGTAGTAGATCCGTCAGATATTACTTCAAATCCTGCTGGACTTCCCCATGAAGTACAACTGCTGTATGTAGTGTTACAATTATCATTGAATGTCCAACCTGCTGAAGTTGCATCTGAAGTTGAAGTATAGGATTCCATATCATCACTTGAATCATATGTTTGAAGTCCCATAGGTCCTACTTCCAATTTTACCTTAGCTGCTCCAGCTGTTTGATTGTTAATTCCTGCATTAATTACAGTTGTTGACAATGCAACAGTTTCATCAATTCCAATAGGATCTGGAAGTTCTAATTTACTGACTCCAACATTATTATTGTATACAAGACCTGTAACTGCAAAGTCATCAATTCTCAAGAATGAATTATAGAATGAATATCCTGTTGGTATAGATGACCATCCGGCTACCCATCTGAACATAATATCATCTTGTCCAGTGTATGCATCAAGATTAAAGCTTACATCAATATACTTATTAGAATTTGGAACACTTGTGAACCCAGTACTAGAACCGTAGTAGGTGTATCCTGGTTGACCACGCAGTGGATTTCCATAATATGCATAATTATAGATAGTGTTTGGATAACCGCCAATCGGAGTTATCATAGACCAAGTACTGCCACCATCTTCTGATATTTGTGCTTGGTATCCATCATATGTGTAATATCCATAGTATGATATCTTCATTTGAAGATCTGCTTCAACAGGCAAACCTAGATCTAATGCTGGTGTGGAAACATAAGTATCTGAAGGAACTGGATTACTATTTCTGTAACCGCTGTCCATCGAATTTGTACCACTTACTGAAGTTATTGAACGAACAGCCCAGTCACTAGTTCCAAACTGAACTTTACCAGAAGTCCATCCTTTATCTGCACCTTCGAAGTCATCAGAGAAAATAACATACTTAACTTCTCTGAATACAACTACACGTTGATTTGTTTTGTCTTCGTCATTAGCGAAGCCTGGAACGTTAATAGATATACCTACTTTATCTCCTACTGACAAACCTTCTGCACTAGGTTTAAACTTGTTTTGATCAAAGAAAGTTACAGTTTCTGTTGCCTTGAAATCAATAGAAGGTATAGTTTTAGTTTCTGAGGCAAAAGTTTGATCTGCTTCTAAAATTGAAATAGATACATCATCCACTCTAAAGAATGAATTGTAATATGTTTGTAGATACATGTTAAATCCAACAACCCAGCGAACACGGACATCATCATATCCTGTGTATTCATCTAAATTTGCTGTGGTTTCTTTCCAAGATTCAACATTGGAATATGATGAATAACTGTGTGTGGTATCATAATATGACCAAGCTTCTCTTGAAGTATCTAATGGATTATCATATGTTGCAAATGTGGTACCATAATACTTGTTACCAGATAATTTATCATTAGTAACATATGTCCAAGTGCTTCCACCATCTGTTGAAATTTCCATATATGCACCTTCATACAAATAGTAGAAATTCTGAGATGTTTTGAAAGTCATTGAAAGTCCTACTGCACCACTAAGATCCATTGCTGGTGTGCTTAGTGCTGCTAGATATGCTGGTGATGGACCAATTATTTTTGTTGAAGTTGGTTGATAACTTCCAGATGGGTAATAGTATACTGCATCTTGATAATTGGAGAATGAATAATAATTATATGCATAATTACTAGATACATAAATATCTCCTGAATCAGTTACTGCAGTAGAACCCTTGTATGTTCCTCCTACAAAGTAACTCCATAGTGTTGATATTGAAGATAATGAACTAGTAGGCATTCTCTTCATACCACCATAGTATGAGGAATAATAGTACCCATGAGTATACACATAATCATTGTGAGCTTCAATAGAAATTCCATATCTTGCTCCAGTGTAAACTTGAGTATAACATGCGCTGCTAGCACAGTAATCTCCAGAACTATCTCTGTCATATCCTCTTATGCGCCCATAAGAATCTCTATAGACAACATACATATCTCCTGTGTTTTCATCTACATCAAAATCTTGCGTATAAGTATATGATGAAACTCCACTTCCGTAACTTAACGATTTACCATTTGATGCTAAATTGGATGTTGAAAAACCTACAATCTTACGGTATGTGCTACTTGAACTTGTTTGAAGAACATATAATTCATCTGCTGCTTCATAGATAGATATAGCTGTACCATATCTTGCTGTAGTACTACAGCTGCCTACCATTGTACCATCGTCTCTATCCCATTTACATATGCGTGTTGTGTATGAGTAAGTACTAGCCGATCTTGCTAAAGTATAATAATAGTCATCATCTGAAGTTACATCAAGTACATTCCTTAGATTAGTTAGGTCTGGACCAAGTACTGTAGTAACAGCTTGTGTGGAACCATCTATTTTCTGAACTCGATTATTGTTTTTATCTGCTACAAGTATGTCTGTTCCATCGTAGTGAATTCTTTGCTGATCATTGAATAATCCTCCAAATGAATCTGCTTTACGGCCTGAAGACCAGGAACCGTCAGCAGTTCCATCTTCTCCGTAATTATAATTTCCAGCACCATCATTTAATGCTTGAGTCCATAAATCTGTAGCTCCATTGACTGTAGCCGATGTCCAGCCTTCAGCGTCTGTTCTGTCATTAAAGTCATAGTCTAAAACTGTCTCTTTAACTGAGAATATGTTAGCTTCAACATCTACATTCGTTTCTGGAACTGGTGTACAGCTTCCTGCTGTATCACAGTTAACTCCATTATTTTGTACGCTTGCACCTAGGATATTATCCTCTGCCAATGAGATTGGTTGTGGAATTGTAGTTTTTGCCAATTTCAAATCATTTCTCTTAGGTGGAGGTGCTACGAACTCAACTGCTGTTTCGGCAGCGATAGTTGTTGATGGTGAAGATCTGTATTTGTACTGTAGACCATATTGTGTACCATCTGCTACACCTTGAATACCTGCTGTTAGATATTCGTTATCATAAGGTGAACCTCCATTTGCATCCTTATATTGTAGGACAATATCATTTGAACCTTCTTTCAAAATAATTTGCCAAGTAATAGTGTTAGTAGCCCATGCACTTCCGCCATTACAGTATGAAGTACCATCTCTAGCACTCCAATAAACTTGATCTTGCATTTGTATAATTAATTCTCTATCTGGTGCAGAACCTACTGTTTCATAGTAAACTCCTGAATTAGGATTTCTACTAACACAGAAACCCCCATCGTACCATCCTGCAGCTATGGCATTAGCGCCAAGCTGTGTTGCCGGAATTGCGTATGGTGTCCATGCGTTGGATACAGCTCCGCCGAAGGTAATGTAACCATTATCTCCTCCATTGTAGAATTTGTCATACGATGTTGAATAAAATTCAAAGTCAAATCCAATGTTAAATGGACCTTGAGCTCCATCTGTAGTACTGCCAAGCAGTTTTGTTCCACTACTGACAATATCTGTCCAAGCATAATCTACTCCAGATTCTGCTGAATCTTTAAAAGTATAACCGTAACTATCAGTTCCGGTTCTTGCCGATGCCTCTGGTGCAAACAGTACAAATGTACTGGTGACCATAGTCACGACGACCACAATAGCCATTAGCTTTGCAGCCCAATCTTTCTCTTCTAATTTATAGGTTTCTTGCATATGTATACACCTTGGTTGAGTCCTTTAATCAATGAGTTTTTGCCCATTGAAGGATTACATACATGACGCCAATCTATTATAAAGGTTGGCATTATTTTTTTTGATGGGCTAAAGTAATAAGCTATTTTAAGGGTATAATTTACTGTCAACTTATGCTTATCGGCGTGTTAGCTCTTCAAGGTGCAGTATCTGAACATTGTAGGGCTCTCGATTCTATAGATATTGAGCATACCCAAATAAGAACTTTAGAAGACCTTA
>CAZVIT010000005.1:0-27663 GCA_964626865.1 uncultured archaeon
TTCCATCAACACTTATAGTAATTTGTTTAAAATCATCTGACGTTACATCTTGAGGTGATAATTCAGGAACAACAGAACCTCTATCAATCTGAATTTTTAAATTTAACTCTCCATCATAATTCATTGGAACTGAGTAATCCATATTTATTTCCATTGTGCCGAATCCATCAATAGAAAAATTAGTAGTAGCCACAGTAGTTCCAGATTGCATTAGATTAAGTAAACCACTTGCTTTGGCTCCACCATCATTGCTGATTGATATTGTAAATTCTACTGCCTGCCCCTCCTTAATATTTGTAGCGCTACTTGTAAAACTGTTAAGTGATAAAATTGGAGGAGTTGAAACTTCAACAATTTGTGTATTATCTGAAAAGACTAAATCTTCGGAGTTCCAGTGTTTCTGATCATCAGAGTTAGAAGCCAGGACATTGCTTATTTTTATGTCCAAATTCCAAAAGCCTGTAAAGCCTGCATTACCTCCAGAAAGAAAACTAACAGAGGGATAGTTTCCGTCAAAAGTTATCGCAGTCTCTTGTCCAGCAGGCAGAATAATAATCCCATAACTATCTACAATTCCGGCATAATTAACTTGCAAATCTTTTCCAGATTTAGTTAATTTTATTTCTGCAGTAGCTTGAACATCAAAAGAACCTTGATTATCAATAAAAATTTGTGCATATGCTACCGAACCATCACTGAAAGAAACCAATTCATTATTTTCTGCATTAGGGTCTTTGTTATCAACCCAAACTATTCGACTGATTACTAATTCAGGTAATTTCTTAACATCCACAGGTATTGTTTCTGATAATAGCTCTCCTTTAGTTGCATCTTCTATAACAATTATTATGTCTTCGCTTGAACTTGTTGGCGTTATTTTTGGAAGATCATCTTCTTTACTAGAATCAAAAGTTTTTGTTCTTCCCTCTCCCTCAGATTCTATACGAGTTTGTGGGATTTCCACAATTAAATTAGACACGTCCTCTTCGTTCCAATACAATTTAGTCACTATTTCTCCATACTTTTCGCCAATATTCTCTAATTCTAATGTCCACTCCACTTCAGTGTTTTCAATAAGTGTTTCAGCAAAATTAAGAGTATATTCAATTTCAGGTGAAGACTCTGTGACTGTTATTGTAGTCGATACAGTATCCTCAGAACCTTGACTTTCATCAGCGGGAGATGAACCTGAAATCTCAACCGTTATTTCATAAGTCCCTGAAGGAATATCGTCCCATGTTAAAGAAACTGTTTTTGTATTTCCACCAGTTATATCCTCAAAACTTTTTGATTTAATGACCGAACCATCACGTGTATACGTTAAATCAACACGAGCATCGCCCTCACCTGCATTTGTAACATCAACATTAATCGTTACTGTATTTCCTTCGATAAGTTCACCCAAAATTATTAAATTATCCAAGGATAAATCTGCATCAGTTGTAATTATTTCTAGATCTGAGAAAGTAAGCTTACCTGGAGTCTCAGAATTAGCCACTAAATTTACTTCGGCAACATCTCCATTTGTACTGTCAATTTGGGTGTTTAGCGCATCAATAAGTCCCTGTGCTTTAATGTCAAGTTTTACATCATATTCAATTTGCATTTCACCAAAAGCTACTATTCCCTTTGAATCACTACCAACAGTTAAAATAATTTCACTCATTTCAACACCATAGTCATCTATGAATGTCTCTTCATTATCTAGTTTATCTTGTAATGCTTCATTAATAGCATCTTTGAAGGATTTTGATGCTCCTGGAGAATCAAGTGTGTCATCCCATGTTTGTGGAGAATTATCTCTGTTTAATTCACCTACCCATTCCCAATTTTTTGAACCTGTAATCTTCACGTAAGGGTCTTCTGGGTAGTCCTCACTCAATGTTTTTCTAATATATATATTACTGTCAAAACGATCTCCTCCTGAAACATCAGTTTCTTCGGTGAATGCGAAATAAGTTTTATCTGAAACTAACATATCTAATCTATGATATTTAGCAGATAGTGCCTCATCATCATGATCGGTAATACGATATGAGTCCGACCATGAAGCTCCGTCATCTTGTGTGAAAGCGAAATAGTAATCATAAGAACCATCAACTAAATTCTGATATGACAAGTAAGTGAAACCCGCACCACTAGCTATACTTGGCAAATATAACGTGGTGCTTGTTGTCGTATCTATCATTATTTTATCTTCTTCCCATGTTTCTCCGTTATCTTTTGAAATAACGCCAACTATATCATAATCTATAGTTGAATCACCATCATATGCTCCATTATCAGTCCATGCAACATAAAGTTTTGAATCATCTGCACTAATTACAGGACTGTAAGAAGTTCTAGAACTTTCTGTGTTAATGAAAATTGTATCAGACCAATCAACACCGTCTTCACTGGAAGTATACTGAACAGATTCACCAGTAGCTGTTGATGTCCATACCATGTGGAATTTACCATCATTAAAGATAATTTCAGGCATATAACTCAGGCTACTATCTGCACTTTGAATTAGTTGTGGAGAAGTCCATGTATCACCATTATTACTTGATGCCACAGTATAAATGTCATAATTCCAAGTGTCTATCCAAGCAGCCACGATATTATCACCATTAGATGTAATGGTAAGTCCATACCTTCCGCCTGATGATCCATCATCTATTTGAGACGGTGTAGACCACGTATTCCCGCTGTTTTCAGATTTAGTATAATAAACAGCATAAGTTCCTTCATATTGGTCATATTCGTTCCAAGCAACATGAACATTATTTCCTGACGCAGTAATATCTGCCTTGTATTGAAGCGTTGTTGAGGCATAATCTAGATCAGTTTCAGCATCTGCTTCAAATGCAGAAAGAACTGTAAAAGACTCCCATGAATCCCCTTCATCATCTGAACGTGCAAAATAAACATCTCCATCTATATTTGCAGCATCATTTCCGTTAGGATTATTTTCTTGATCGAAATCTCCATTATCCAAATAAACTAAATATAAATAATCGTCTGAGATTGCTAATGATGGTGAACCCGAATCAGCTTCATAATAATTTTCTGAAACATCATCAAAATCAGACCATGAATTTCCATCGTTAGTACTAACTGAGAAAACAATATCTTGGTCCTCTGAAGCTCCAGTACCTGAATCTGTTTCAGACCAAAAGATTACTGTTCTATCTGAGTTAGAATCTATTACAGGTGATGCTCTGAATTGATTTACATCATCATTGTCTAGTCCATCTACATTTACTGGAGGGGACCAAGAACTACCTGAATTAGCACTTTTTGCACATTCAATTTTTCTTGGTTGTTCATTCCCTATTCTCATCCACGATAAGAAATAATTATTGTTTCCATCATTTGAAGCTTCTAAAAATTGAGAGGTTGATCCATCTGCACTTCCAACAATACTTTCAGTAGAAAATGATGAACCGGAATTAGCAGAGTTCCTTGCCTTAATTATACTCTCTCCGTTATCATTCCTTTCTATCCAACCAACTACAATATTACTTCCATGTGCCGTAACTGCTACATGATCAACTGAATTTGTAGAGCTTAATTTATCTGGATCGCTAAAATCATCCCCCCCATTTGAAGACTTAGAGATTACAGTCTCATAGACTGCATTATCCCCATCATATTGCTCCCAAACAACGTAAACATTACTTCCACTGAAGTCTACGCGAGCACCTATACTGGTATCGCTATCTTCCTCAGAAACTTGCACTTCATCATCCCAAGTAGCTCCAAAATCATCAGATTTTTGGTAAAATACTTCATAAGAAATATCATCTGATTCTTTAATCGAAGACCAAACTACGTGAACTGTACCGTCATCATCTATAGTAAAATCAAAATCATAAATTAAATAATGTGAATTTCCTGGGTCTATTTCAGAGGGTGCTGACCAGGTCTCCCCATCATCAGTACTGTATGAAGCTTCGATAACCTCACTACCCAAATCCTTTATCCATGCAGCAAAAACTCCATCTTCTACAGCTTTAATTCTTGGAGAGGAATATATTTCTGTATTTTCTCCATCGTTTGATTTAAGTAAAATTGGATCGTCCCAACTTCCTCCAGTATAACCTCGGAAAATAATAGTATCAAGTAAACCTGTCCTCTCTGTCAAATCTCCATCATCATCCCAAACAACATAATAATTATCATCCAGCATTGAAAAGCCCGGGCCTGATGATACTGAACCTCCATTTGTATCTGTAGAAGCTTTGCTATAATCATCAAGCTCTCCAGAACCAAATGGTAGCCCTGAAATTTTAACACTTGCATCAGTTACAGTTGCATTGGAAGGTAGCCAAATAGAGATATCAGTTTCCCCTGAACCTGAGAATTTGGCCGAATCTCCTTTAGAACCTGTAGAAAATTTTTCTTGTTTTCCTAAAGCTCCGTACCCAGTTCCATCAAATTTCCACTGGTAACTTTTAACACCTAAAGATACACTCTCTGGATAATTTCCGTCATTATCAGAGGATCCTTCAACTGTAATAGAGGCATCAATAACTTCGGTAGCAGGGTATTCTATACTAACCGAACTATCTGAGCTCTCACCATCTAATGTAATACTTTGTTGATCAGACCCACTTCCATCCTTATAATACTCTTCCGAGGTTTCAGCAACAGAGAATGTCGAACTGCTCAGTAACAAAATTGTCAAGGCCAGAGCTATTATCCTGTTTTTAACCATAATACTCATTTAGTTATGGGCTAGGACTTTAATATAGTTTCACTGATGTAACATCATGACAATCCAATTACATATGGATTCACATGAAGGAACTTACACAAAAAGTTTTAGTGCGAAGGTAGAAGCTACTTTCCCAGGAATTGTTGAATTAGATAAAACTGCCTTTTATCATCTGGGTGGTGGACAGCCAGCAGATAATGGTGTTATCTTGTGGAAGGGGAATCAGGCTCAAGTTATTGATGTGAAGAAAAAAAATAGAATTAGGCACTTTGTGGAGGGTAATCTACCGGAAATTGGAGAAATTGTTGAAGGAAAAATTGACTGGAAAAGAAGATATTCACATATGAGGATGCATACCTCTCAACATTTAGTTTCTGCAGTAGTAAATGAATTACATGGTTCTGATACTGTTGGCAACCAAATAGGTTCAGATAAATCAAGAATTGATTTTAAACCTTTATCTGCCAATCAGTCACAAATTAATGAAATACAAGACAAAGTAAATGACTATATAGAAAAAGATCTAAAGATAAAGATATCAGAAGAATTAAGATCACATTTAGAAAATAATTCTGAAATAAGATCTAGTATGTCTAGTGGTTTATGGAAAATGCTGCCATCAAGTGTAAAGAAATTAAGAGTGATAAGTATTGGAAATATAGATGTTTGTCCATGTGCTGGGACACATGTGAGAAGTCTAAAAGAAATCGGTAGTGTTGAGTTTACGAATAAAAAAAACAAGGGTGCTGAAAAATTAAGATTAAGTTACAAATTAAATAATCTCGAGTAATGAGTTTGTTACGCCTTTTCTTCCTTTTTGCTCATAGTTCATTTTAATTTCAAGAGGACTTGCGCCTGCAACTTTCATTTGCAATTTTAATTTAAATGTGACTTCGTTATATGATTCTAATTCACCAACTACAAAAGAATTATCTGAGAAGGAATAAAAGACATCAGGGTCAATACCTAATAGACTAAGATTTAGACTATTATACTCAGGGATAAGTTTACAATTATTTATTGCACTTGAAGAATAATTACTTAGGTGAACTTGTAATTCTATAATATCACCCATTTTATCGTAACTAGTAGTTAATACTATTTCTTTTTCTGAAAAATAATTATCGACCATCTCTTTAGTTGACTGTTTAGTTTCATCGATTATTGGTTGAAGATAATGTTCTGTATGAACAATGGTTTCAGCATCCCCATTCCATGTACCCATTGATGGATTAACGTTCTCTATATTTCTGACTGCATTAATCATCTTACCCTTAAAAAATTTGTCAACTTCACCATAAACTACAGCTGCCAGATAGGAATTTGTACCTCTTTGCAGAATAATCTTATTATTTCCATAATCGATTGAGCCAAGATCTCCTTCAGTATTAAATGAATCTTGAACAAAGTCGTTAATTGCTGTCAACATTCCACTCATTATATCACTGTCTGTTTTCACTTCAACATCACTCAAATTTTTTACTAACCGCCCATCCTTATAAATGAGATACAATTCTTCAACTTTGTATTTGGCTACAGGTTTTGATTCAATAACGTTTACATTGTCGTCAATTATTTCCTCACTCTTAGAACGGTATAGTAATACACCTCCAAAACCAAGCATTATTACTCCAACTAAGGCTGTAAGTGGAATTATAGAGTCCATCCCCAATAAACCACCATTTGTATCGTCAGTTGTTGAAAATAATTTGACCACATCCTTCATATCTATTGAACGGTTTTCGGAGATGCTTTCATGGCCAAATTCATTTTCTATAAGTATTTGGTAAAAATACTCCTCCTCTAAATCGGGATTGGTGTGAATATATTCCACAAGTCCAGCAGGGCACGGCTCAACTATTTTTTCATTAAAATAACCTTTACTAATATTAGTAGTTCTTTGCACTTTACAGCTTTTGGAATCCTTTGGAACTACAAAAGTAATAACAAGTTCTGTTGTATTTGATGCAACTATATTTAGAGAACTTGCACTTTCGGGCTGGCCTGTATATACCTCAAATGTACCTTGTACGCCAGCATAGGAGACGCGCACATTGTTTATGTCATTAATATCTTCGCTAGGAACAAAACCACCATTTGAAAGACCTCCAAATATTATCGCATTAGTCTCCAAATCCAAAAAATATTCATTGGATTTTAATCTAGATTGATCCAACCCCCTAACTAATAAAGTTTCATATTCTCCATCCAAATTATCATCAATTTCAACAGCAACATGATACTCCCAATCAAGTAGTGGAATATACTTCAAACTAAACGCTTGGTCATACAATCCATTAGATGAAAAGTATTCTGTACTATTAAGTGGATCCTCAATATTGCCTGCTAAATCTCTGCTAACAGCATAAAAATAATACCGAGTATCATCGCGTAAACCCTTCAAAGTAATCATATTAGATTCAGACTCATATTCATATTTATACCACGTTAAATAGTTAGATTCTTCTGAGATGGCTTCTAATGAAATAAATAAATCAAAGTCTAAATTAAAACTACTGGTAGTATAATCTATTGTCAAAGAATCTTCACCCCACCGTTTTGGTATATCTCCAAACGTCAGCGTATCACTATTTGAATCATAGTTGAATATAACATCAAACTTATTCTTATTCTCTAAATTTCCTGCAAAGTCAGTTGATAAAATTTTAAACCCATAATGTCCTTCCTCATTAAATTCATAAACAAAAGAGTCTTGGTCATCAAAAATAATCTCTTCGGATATAAACCAATTGACCGAATTGGGATTAAGATAAGGATTGGTGAAATTAGTATAAAATATCTGAAGTGTCTGATTTAAAACATCATCATCATCCGAAAACCATGATAAATCTAAATTCATAGCGCCAGTGAAATAATAATCCTCATTAAAATTAGTGAAAAATGTTTCTGGAGTGCTCGTATCTATCTTTACTTGATATTCGAAACCCTCCTTATGCTCAACATTACCATAAATGTCTCTTGAAATAACCCTAAATCTATATTCTTTACCATCTTCTCCAAAAAATTCAACAAATGGAGTATTATTATAAACTCCATACGTAGCCCATTCAGCAAATTCTTCATTAACTAAATATTCTATTGTATAATTTGAGAAATCGTCGTATTCTCCCACCAAATTTAAATTGAGAAATATTTTTTCCTCACTACTTAAAGTGGAATTACCACTCAACTCTGAAACTGGAGGTGTGGTATCTAACAACCCCAACAGCGTTTGATTATAGCTAATATTCTTTGTGTGTATTACTTCAACCTCATTATTCAAATAAATGAGGCTAAAAGGATTATAATTTATTTCAAGTCCTTCCGAATTTAATTTATAAACATCCAATAAATAGTAATTAGAGTAACCAGAACTTCCTGTGAATTCATCTATTATTTTATCATTTTTAGAATTATGTATCTCAAATTGATAATCTTCAAAACCTTGCCCACTTTCATCAGCAATTTTTACTTGTATATTATATCGAATTATTAAATTATCAATCCTACAATCGAAAAGATTACTATCAAAATTATATTCGCTATCTATTAGATCTAAACAAACATCACCATCTGTGAAATCATCATTACTAATAGATAGGGTGGAGTTCAAAGAATATATTCCCTTATCAAAATTTGTGAAATTATTTGCGACGGATTCGTACCCTGATTTATATAAAAATACACTTGAATAAAATGAATTTGTAATTGTACTATTATACAATTCAACATCACTATTATTCCCTTTAACTCCAATCTGAGTGTGCGCAATATATGTGTCAGTTATATTAAATTCTGAAAGAAAACCTGCAAAAGATTCATAAAAAAATGTAATGTTATTCTTTTCTGTGTTGAGTACGCTTTCCTGCGTAAATATTCCATACTTACTGACTTTATCAAAATTCAACAGTTTGCAAGAAGAATCATCACAAAGACCTATAATTGTGTTATTTATAATGTTTGAATCTGTACGATTACTAATAATTCCATAATTAGAAGCTCTAATAGTATTATTAGCAATGTCAGTCAAAGTTCCAGATGAAAAACCTACATTAGAAGCCTCTATACCTATTGCCCCATCAATCTCATTATTTGAAATGAAAATATCACTTCCACCATAAATAAAAATCCCAGCATCCGTAGACAACGAACTCATATTTGTAGAAATCTTATTATGTGTTACATTAACTTCAATAGATTCTCTTGCCATAATGGCATTGCCTAACCATTGTTTAGGTACAACTACAGTTACAATATTTTTTGTTATTGTTATATTTTGATTGTTATCTGACAATATACCAGGACCTCTATCGGAGTAAATCGTGTTATTTGATACTGTAGTATTTCTTGCCCAAAAACTTGATTCACTTTTGATATAGATACCAACCCATCCTACTGCAGTATCATTACTATAGTGTGTAGCATGAATAGAATTGTCTTTAATTACTGTATCATCATATAATGACCAAATAAAAATACCTGCGTTGGTGTTTTCAATATAATTTGACTTGAATAAATTATTATGCCCCCAATCACCGTAATTCCAATAGTCCCCTCCAATGCCATAAGAAAAATTACGAATCGTATTATTCACAACTGTGGTGTCTGAAGGTGCGAAAAGGTAAGGGTCATTATTCCCGTTATACATGACTAACATTATTCCGTAATCGCTTGTCCCTGTATCTCCTCTTCCCTCAAATATATTATTGCTTATAATTGTATTATTTACATTTGCAGTCACAGCAATACCTGAACCTGAAACATTCAGAAATTTATTATTTGTAACTCGATTACCGTAGGCTTCCCTATTATCATCTTGACTAATTTGAATACATTCCTGCCACCATTCTCCATTGGCCCCACATCCATAGAAGTAGTTATTATCTATTAAATTATTATCTCCAGTTAAGAAAAACGTATCTCCATTCGGTGTAGAATTATGAAAGAAATTATCGGTTATAGTATTATTATTCGAATCAGTAATAATAACTGTTGTCCAATCAGTAATATTTTGAAAATTATTGTTAGATATAGTACTATTATTAATTCCTATAAGTCTAAAACAACTCGCTATTAATCCGTCGCAAGTATTATTGTCCAAAAAAATACGTTCCGAGTCCCAGGAAACAAAGCCCGCTGGAACGTCCTTCAAAACATTGTTGGCAATAGTAGTATCATTGCCTCCAATATAACCTAACCAATTCTCAATTGTACTATTTGTAAATGTATTTGATAAGAAAGTAAAGTTGTTACTAACTATGTTCAAGACATTACACTTCTCAAATGTAGTATTATGAATTTTTGAATTATCTCCAAACAATCTTATAGCATTTATGTATTCTAAATGTGAATTTTCAATCTGAATGTTTGTATTTACAATACTATTAGGTCCATAATCCTCACCCACTCTCTTAACTAATGAACCAATATCTATTGTATAATTAACCTTCAATGTGAGATTATCTATATGGCTATTATCAGTTCTAACAATGGATCGGTCATAGGTTGTTGTTGAATCTCTATCATAATCTCTTATTATTAACAAAGATCCTTCGTGCAGATAGATTTTATTTGCATTTGTGTCTGTGTACTCCTTCGAAGCCTTGATAGTTAAATTGGTGTTAATTAATTCCAATTTCTTATATATTGAAATATTGTCAGTAACTTCTACTTGCTCATGATAGACGGTCGAATTAGTCCACACGCTATCTCCCTCTAAATTTATCTCACCTTGAGCAGTAAGATTTACGACATCTAATTTTAGCGTTTTACCAGGAGACAAAATAATATCCTTAACAGACACGTCTTCATCCCATACATGAGTATCTTGGGTAATTATCCAGTCCTGCCCCTCTTGGGGTGAATCACCATTCGAACCTGCACTTACATCTCTCAGCAAAAACATAGCCAGAAGAAAGGCAAACACTGTGAAAAGTGACTTATGCACAAAATAATATTGCCATTCCCTAAATAAATTTAATCTTTTAATTTCCGGAATAATTAGCTTTAAATCCTATCATCTTTCATTAATTATATGGTTCTAGAAAAATTGGGGGAATCTCTGAGAGAAACCCTGCGGAAAATAGCAGGTGCAAGTCATATTTCTCCAGAACTGATAAAAGAATTAGTTCGTGATATTCAACGTGCACTACTTCAATCTGATGTTAATGTTCGTTTAGCCCTAAATCTGAGCAAGCGTATTGAGACTCGGGCACTTGATGAAAAAGCTCCAGTAGGTATGACAGGGAGAGAACATGTTGTTCGCATAGTTCATCAAGAATTAGTAAAAGCCCTAGGAGAACCAAAAAGTCTAAATTTAGGTCCTCAGAAAATAATGATGGTGGGGTTATACGGTCAAGGTAAAACTACAACTACAGGGAAGATTTCTAAATTTCTGAAAAAGAAAGGATTAAGCTTAGGACTTATTGCAGCTGATGTTCATCGACCTGCTGCTTATGATCAATTATTCCAAATAGGGGAACAAATACAAGTTCCAGTTTTTGGTGATGCAAAAAATACAGATGCAAAAAAAGTAGTTGAAGACGGTATGAAAGAATTTTCCGATTTAGATGTTGTAATTGTTGATACAGCTGGTAGACATGCACTAGACGGAGATTTGATAGGTGAAATGAAGAATGTTTCTAGCATTTTTAATCCAGATGAAATTTTTCTTGTTATGGATGCAACTGTAGGACAGCAAGCAGGACCACAGGCTGAAGCTTTCCATGATGCAGTAGGCGTTAGTGGAGTTATACTAACTAAATTAGATGGTTCTGCAAAAGGTGGTGGGGCCTTGTCTGCTGTAGCTGTAACAAAAGCACCAATAATTTTTGTTGGTACTGGCGAAGGATTAGATGCTATAGAAACATTAGACCCTGATAGATTTATCTCAAGACTACTGGGAATGGGGGACCTACAAACTTTGCTTGAAAGAGCTGAGGAAGTAATGGATGCTAGCACCGCAGAGGACACTGCCAAAAAAATGCTCTCAGGAAAGTTCTCCTTGATAGACATGAGAGAACAAATGGAGGCTTTAACAAAGATGGGGCCTCTTGGGAAAGTTATGGAAATGATTCCTGGAATGTCGGGAATGATGAAAAAGGGGCAAATGGAAGAAACGGAAACGAAATTAGATAAATTTAAAGTATTAATGAACTCTATGACTAAAGAAGAATTAGAAAATCCCAAAATTATTAAAAGGTCTAGAATAAATCGTATCGCTCTAGGCTCTGGTTCAGATCCACAAGAAATAAGAGATTTATTGAAACAATATAATCAAAGCAAGAAGATGATGTCAAATTTTGGAGGCAATAGAAGAGCTCAGCAAAGAATGATGAGACAATTTGGCAAAAGTGATTTAAAATTATAATACAAAATATTAATATAGAGTTTTTTAGAGTATGAAAGTATGCAGACTTTCGAAATCAAAAGAGGGCACGGGAAAACACTTGAAGATGGTGGTTTAGAGAAATTAATGAAAGAGGAATTTGGTTCTGTTGATAAGTCAGAGAAATCTACGTTTAATTCCTCGTTCAAAGCTTTAAAATCAATTGTAGTTGAATTCCGCTCCATAAAAGAGATAGGCGTGGAAACAGAAACTGATAAAGAAGCAAGTCCTGAAGATTCATTAGCCGCGCACCAAGGTTACAACAGATTTATGGAGAGTGTAACTGGATTCAATGCAAAACAAAGAGTAGATCGTGCAAAAGCTAGAGCAAAGAAAGAAGCTAAAGCGGCTGCCGAGAAGGAAATGCAATCTTAGTGTGAATATTTCATTAACAGGAACTCCAGGCACAGGTAAAACTTCACTCTCACAAAAACTAGATTATAATATAATATCAATTAATGATTATTATCCTAAAATCTCAAGCGGTAAGGATGAAAAAGATAATTGGCTTATAGATCTAGACAAAATCAACAAAGTTATTGATGTTAAAAAGTATTTAAGAACTATCTTTGAGGGACATGTTTCACACTTTTTAGATAATCTAGATATGGTTATTGTTTTGAGATGTCATCCAACACTATTGACAGAAAGATTATCTATTCGCAATTATAGTAAAGAGAAAATCCAAGAAAATGTTGAGGCTGAAGCTCTCAACATAATCTCTGATGAAGCTATTGAAATATATGGCGCAGAAAAAGTTTTTGAACTAGACACTACCACTTCAAAAATTGATGAATCAGTAAATTTACTACGCGATATTATAAACGGTAATATTAAATCTAATAAAAGAATTGACTATTCAGAAACAATAATGGATTGGTACTAATGGTCGCAGACGATTACAGAGATTTGGGAACTAAAATATTGACACCGTTGGCTAATATAATCCCATTAGGACCTATGGGGATTAGTTTACTTTCTCTTTTTACGGCACTAATTGCTGGATACTCCTTTTATGTTTCGGATCTGGATGAGAACAGATCTTGGTTACTTTTAGCATCACTTATGGTTTTTCTTACGGCTGTTTTTGATGCGCTTGATGGAATCGTAGCCAGGATACGAAATCTTTCAAGTAAACGTGGAGATTTAATTGACCATACTCTTGATAGAGTTGCAGACATCATTATGGTGGGTGGCATTGCACTTGGAACTTTAGTTGATATTACTATTGGATTTAGCGCAATCATAGGTATAATTATGTTATCTTACATGGGAACACAAGCCCAAGCCATTGGTGCTGGAAGAGACTATGCAGGCTTATTAGGAAGAGCGGACAGATTAGTTGTATTAACCATTGTTCCTGTAATACAATATTTCGATAATGGATACCAAGATTTGAATTATATGACATTAATGTGCTATACATTTGCCATCGTTTGTACTCTTTCAGCAATTTACCGATTTCAAAGAATCTGGAATGAGTTAGAATAACTAATCCTTAATTTCTGTAAATTCAAACTCAAACCCTCCTATTTTAGAGGCTAAATAATTGTAAATTGAAGCTACGAAATAGTGGGCAACAGCAACCATCAATGAAAGCCAGAATGGGGCTAAAAGAAATATGTAACCAGTAACTTTTAGATATTCTATATCCATCAATATGAATGCCATACCTATAAATGCATAAATAATTCCAATTGGCAGATAAATCACTGCCAACATCTTAGCGTTTTGATAAAGGGAAATCCTAGTTATCTGGGTTTTCATAAATTTATAGTAAAATAAGGATATATTAAATCTTCAGATGGTGGGAGCACTGGGATTTGAACCCAGATCGGCGGGTCTCACCTATTGAGCCGGAGCTCAACGTTGCACAGGTCATAGCTCCAATCATTCATCACGATATCAGCAGACCCTGTAGCAATCATTCCTGTATAATTGGAGCCCGCAATGCTGCCAGGTTACACCATGCTCCCCAATATTTTGCTAGTCATGACGGAATAAAAAGTCTATGATGATAATGTTAATAACTAAAGCTTAATCCTAATAATATGTCTGCTGAGGAGGATAGCAAAGAAGAAAAACTCGCAGAACACTCACCAGCTCCACCCTCGGAAAGAATATGGATGGACGTATACCTTGACCAAGATGGTCGTTTAGCAAAACATGACTGGTGCTTAGATACTGGAATTATTAAGAATCAAGGAGGAGAAGTTGCAAAACCAAAAGGGTTCTATATTACTATATTAAATAAAATGAAATATATTTTAGAAAAAGACTTGGGCCACAAAAGGGATTCACCCAAAATAAGTCAAGCTCAAATTAGTTTAATATTAAAGGATTTAGACAAAATAGATGGATTCTATGATAAGTGGTGGAGGACGGAATCATCACAGTTAGAAACATTCATAACAGTAGTTCAACATAGAAGACCTGATTTATCTAAAAGATTTATTATTGACGCCGTTACTAGGACATTAAATGGTTAGTATTGCACCATCAATGTTAGGAGCTGATTTCGGTAGCATGAGAAAAGCTGCCGAGTTAGTAGCTCCTCATTCTTCCTACCTTCATATGGATATTATGGATGGACATTTTGTTCCTAATTTAACAATGGGTGTCGATTTAGTTAAAGCTCTAAAAGGAATCGCACCATTAGATGTGCATCTAATGGTTACAGACCCGTTAAACTTCATTGATGATTTCTATGAAGCTGGGGCTGAAATAATATCGGTGCATATTGAAGCAAAAAACCCAAAAGATGCTCTTAAGAAAATAAATGACAAAGGCATAAAATCAGGCATTGCATTAAATCCATCTACTCCTAAAGAAAAGATTATACCATTATTAGATATTGCAGATATTGTATTAGTTATGTCTGTAGAACCTGGGTACTGCGGCCAATCATTCCATAAAAATGCAATTGATAGAGTAAATTTCTTCAAAAGTAATTTTCCTGAAAAAATTGTTGAAGTGGATGGGGGAGTCAATACTGAAAATTCAGCTGTTTTAACAGCTAATGGAGCAGATATCCTAGTTGCAGGAAGTGCTATTTTCAACTCAAAGGACCCTATAAAAACCATCAAAATGATGATGAAGAGTTAAACTTATTAATTAACTAGCTCATTGCACAGTGTGAAAAAAATCACATACATACTGATTGCGGCCCTCCTTTGCTCACCTTTCATGACTTTTAGCCCATCTGCTGAAATATCAGATGAACAATTTACGCATACTGTGTTCGCAGAAGAATTCACAGCTACTTGGTGCGTATATTGTCCTAGCGCTGCTGAAAATTTAATGAAAGTATATGAGAATGTACCTGATGAACCATATTATGATGACAACTTCTTTTTTGTTGCTCTTATTACAGATGTGAATGAGAAAGCAGAGGATAGAATGGGCGATTTTCCTGATGTGACAGGATACCCTACAGTGATTTTTGATGGTAATGACGAGAAAGTATCAGGAGGTCAATCCGATACTTCTAATTATGAACAAGCCATAGACACAACTGGACAGAGAGATGACACAGATATCTCACTTAGCATTGAAATGAACCATCTCGGTGAAGACAAACTTGACATCTCTATAAGTATGACATGGAATGAAGATGGTTCTTTCGGAGATTCAACATTTAATGGATATGTTAGAGCATACATCGTTGAGAAAGTTTCAAGATATAATAATTATGATGGCGACCCTTATCATTTCGGCTTTTTAGACTATGCTTTTGATCAAACTGTTGAATTAGAACCACATGAGAAGCAATCATTAACCACGATATGGACAGGTGGAGATCATCAAGATAAAAATGGAAATGATTTCTCAGACATTGAGTATGAGAATATCAATGTATTTGTTGCATTCTTTAACGATGAATCCGCAAGCTCAGATAAGTATTCATTACAATCTGCGTTTGCAATACCACCCGAAATTGAAATTAATAATATAGAACATTTGGTTAATGAGAAATATGTTGAAATTGATGATATTGCTGGAGGTGAGGTGAGGATAAACGGCCATGTCCAAAGTGAAAAATCGGATGTAGTAGAGCTAACATATAGATGGAATCTGGGCCCCTGGCAATCAACAGGTACTGGGAACTTTAACGGGGATTTCGAGGTTGTTATTGACACCACCGAAGTAGCAAACGGGCTCAATGACTTGGAAATTAGAAGCGAAAATACTGGAGCATCAAATTCCAAAATCTTTGAGATAAATGTTTTGAATGATTTTGAAAACCCTCAAATTGAAATTGTTTCCCATAGTGAAGGAGATACTATTGACGAAGTTACAATATTTGAAGTTGAGGCAACTGATGACAACCAAATAGAGAAAGTACAGTTTAGTGTTAACGATGGCGATTGGCGAAATATGTATTCAAATTCTGAGGATTCTTATATTGCAAGCTGGAATACTCAAGAGGCTAATGCAGGGAATGGAGAACATTTACTATCATTTAGGGCTGTTGATCTAAGTGGAAATAAAAAAATAAAAACACTTAATTTGACTGTATTCAATGAAGGTGACGTTACATACCCTTCAGTTAAGATTATTTCTCCAGAAAATGAAATATATAATTCAAGAATAAAAATAGTAATTGAAGCTGAAGATCCAGAAGGAATTAAAAGTGTAGAATACAGAATAGATAATGGAGACTGGAGAAATATGGATACAGAAAACAATAATATTTTTGAGAGTTATTGGACGCCTTTGAGTGATGGGTGGCATGATCTAACTATCAAGTCCACAGACAATCAAGAATATACTACAAATGTATCAACTACTTTTGAAACAGATAGTAACCCTCCTTACATCTTTCTAAATTCAAACACATATGATATTTCAGCAACAGCCAATTTTGAGATTACTGTCGAGGATTATAGCGATTTACAAACGCTAAAATATAGAATTGATGGGGAAGAATGGGTTGAACTAGACAATAGCCAATATGATGTTTCTTTTGCTTGGGATTCAACTAAATATGAAGATGGAGAATGCCTACTGGAAGTTGAGTGTGTAGATGAATGGGGAGCAACAAATAAAATTTATAAAAATCTCAAAGTTAAAAATAAAGGACTTATTAACTCAATAGCTCCTTCAAATATTTATGCTAATGATATTGTTAAGATTAATGCAGTGATTGACTATGAAAATCCCAAATCAGTAAATCTTGTAATTGCTAAAGTAGATTCTGATGTCCTTGCAGAAGGTCAAAAAATACCTATGAAAATCGATGGAAATTACTATTATGGTGAATTGTTTTTCGAGGATCCTGGAACATATGTTTACAGCATAGAAATAGATACGGGCCACGGCAAACTAAAATCCTATGAACAAAATATAATTGTCTCTGAAAAACAAAGTGAAGTTGTTGCTGAAGAAGGTGATCCTCAATTGCCAGGATTAGGTTTAGGGCCAATAATCTTTTTAATTATTATAATCGCCTCACGAAAAAGATAATCAAATTTTCCCAAATATCTTAGAAACACTCAGTGCTAAATCAGATGGAATAAACCCAGGTCCGTTTTCCTTAAAACATTTTTCCCCTGCCAAACCTATTACATAAGAAGCTAAACGTCCTGCTTCAAATGCAGATAAACCACGCCCCATCAAACCACCACAAACTCCCGCCAATAAATCTCCTGTACCACCAACAGCCATCCTTGGATGCCCTGTTGAGTTCATCTTAAAATGTATACCATCTGTGATGTAATCTATCTTTCCCTTGAATAATAATGTAACACCAGAATCAATCGAAAACTGCATCAATTGTTCTTTATCCGGCTCTGCACCCAATCGACTTAATTCACCTTTATGTGGAGTTAAAAGTATGTTTTTGTTATTGAATTTATATTTAGATATAGCATCCGCATCTATAACTAAATTATCAAAATTATCAATTATTTCACTAACTGCTTCTAAAGATTCTTGCCTTTTTCCCATTCCAGGGCCAATAACAAAGCTATCAAAATCATTTAATCTCAAAATATCTACAATACCTTTTGTTACAAATTCACCATCCAATTCATGGATTATCAACTCTGGTGCAAACGCAGAAACTTGATCATAATTATTAGATGGAACAAAAACATGAACCAAATCAACTCCTGAACGATAGGCACCCATCCCTGCAATAGACGGTGCACCTGCGTATTCACCACCACCAATTATAGCTACTTTCCCATTCTGTCCTTTATGTTTATTAACATCAAATTTAGGAAAAAGTTCTAACTCACCAGGACCACAATACTCATCTATTACGGAGGGAATTCCTATATCTACTACAAAAATTTCACCACAAGTCCTCGAATTCATTCCTGTTTTCATATCATGAAATGTAAGAGTCTGGGTGGGTATGACAGAAGTTTTTTTGGCAAAACCTGAGGGGATGTCAACTGATAATATATTTTTAAACATATTTATCTTAGATATTATTTCTCCAAATGAAGATCTAGGTTCTCCATTTATTCCAGAACCTAACAAACAATCTATCAAAAGAGTTGATTCCCTCGAAGCCTTATTTAGAAATGAAGAAGCTATAATCTCTCCTCTATATAGTTTTAGAGCCTCTTTTGGAACTGATTTTGGCTCTCCCCCGGCATTAATAACTTTGACTTTAAAACCCTCCTTGTGAAGTATACTTGCTGCAACATATCCATCCCCTGCATTGTTTCCTTTGCCACAAACAAACAAAAACAATTTAGACTGTGAGAAATTTGTCTTTATGTGCAAAGCTAACTGGTTGCCTGCATTCTTCATTAAATCAAATACAGAGTATCCCTTACTAACTGCATTAATATCAAGAATCTGAAATTCCTTTATATCTCTCATACTAAATTAACTGATAAATAAACAATAAAAAGAAGGAAAATAAGATAACTCCTCCAAGTCTAGTGAGAGGTATCCTAATCATTGCGAAAGCAGCTATTGTTAACAATGTCAATAATGGAAGTGTTTTTTCAATAACAAATGCTTCGACTGTTATCGGGTTAATAATTGCTAATACACCCATTACCAAAAAAATATTAGCTATGTTTGAGCCTATAACATTCCCCACTGCTATTTCTTTATGGCCCATACGTGCTGCTGAAATAGTTCCAGCTAATTCTGGAAGACTTGTTCCTATAGCTACCACACTAAGACCAATAACTATCTCTGAAACTCCCATATATTCTGCGATAGATATGGCAGCATCCACAGTTATATGGGCACCCAAGAGAAGGGCTACCAAACCTCCCAGCAAAAAAGTGAATGAAGTAGTGCCTTCTAAACCTTCATCAACTAAATTACCACTAGATCTCTTGTATAACCAAAATATGTAAAACAAATAAAATATGAAAAATAAAGTTCCTTCGGTAGCAGATATTAAATTGTCACTTGAGAAAAAGAAAAGTAAAAAAACTGCTAACAACATGACATGACTGTCATTGCTTACATCACTATCTGGAACAATATTAGTTCCTAAAAGATAATAAAAGATAAAGGTTGATACTGCTAAAACCAAACCTATATTAGATATATTAGAGCCAACGATATTACCTAAAGCCAAATCATTATAATCCTGTAAGGATGAAGTAATAGAAACCAAAAGCTCAGGAAGACTTGTACCAAAAGCAACAATAGTGACACCCACTATATGTGGAGATATCCCTTTTTCTTCTGCAAATGAAGCTGAATTTTCTATAAAATAGTCTGCACCTTTTGTTAAAAGGAAAAAACCTAAACATAAAAGTAAGAAAGTTACAATTATAATCATCTTATAGACTCCATATGCTTAATTCTTTTACTAATAAGATGAGATTTAGCAATATCGTGTCTAATAAATAAATTATCTCCAGATATATATGAAAGCCCTAATTCGCATTCATTTTCCGCCACACTTATATCACTACCCATACTAACAATTGCGGCAGCTCTAGAACTTGTAGTTGATATCACTCCATCCTCTTCCAGATTAACTGCCGCATAATATAAATCTGAATGTTTTTTGTAAGAATCATCAACCACAAGGGTAGCATCTTTAGCAGGACTACTTCCATAACCTTTAGGCACTATATATTTGCATACAGAGGCCTCTTTTCTGAAATTTATCTCTCCCAAATTCCCCTCCACAATATTCATACAAATTGATGCAAAATCCGCATCCAATAGTGTTAACAGATTCATAGCCTCAGGATCTCCAAATCTTGCATTATATTCAATAAGTTTTACACCTTCATTTGTAACCATAAATCCACCATACAAGATACCTTTGTATCCCTCACCAAA
Source organism: uncultured archaeon (assembly GCA_964626865.1). Lineage (GTDB taxonomy): Archaea > Thermoplasmatota > Poseidoniia > MGIII > CG-Epi1 > CG-Epi1. The sequence goes on from CAZVIT010000005.1 coordinate 20,364, forward strand.
TTCATTTCTCAAAGCCTCAGCCACACGTTCATTTATGCTTCTAGCTTCATTTAGCTCATTATCATTTAGAAATGGCAATGAATGATTAGAATCTGTATAGCAACCCATTCCTCCAGTATTTGGCCCTGTGTCTCCTTCGTAAGCTCTTTTATGATCCTGTACTGCAGGCATGTGTGCTAAATTTTTCCCATCACAAAAACTCATGAGAGAAAATTCTTCTCCCACTAATTTTTCTTCAATAACAAATGAACCTCCATTAGTAATCAATTCATCGCAATAAGCAAGACCGTCCTCGACAGACATTAAATGTTCTCCTGACACTTTAACACCCTTACCTCCCATCAAACCATCATACTTTACAACATATTCACCAGCTAAAAAAGAAAAAAAGTCTTCAACTCCATTCATGGATTCAAATCTTCTATACTTGGGTGAAACATCAATACCATTTTTATTCAATAAGTCCCTAGTGAATCCTTTACTTGTTTCAATTTGAGCAAGTAACCTAAGTGGACCGACCACAGCCACCCCCTTTTTCTGAAATGCATCAGAAAATCCTAATGATAAAGGATCTTCAGGCCCTATGACAACACAATTAATTTGTTTCAGTAAAGCAAAGTCAATAATAGCCTTAAGATTTTTCTGATAATTATTTACAAATAAAAAATCATTAGATAACGTAATTAATCCAGGATTGCGGTTTGTTAAAACTGAAAAGACACGAACTCCTGCTTCGTATAATTTCTCAGCGATTATATGCTCACGAGCGCCACTGCCAATGACAAGGAAATTCATTTTTCACTCAATTCTGACGCACTTATTAGACTCTCAAAAGGAATATTATAAGATTTCAACTTCTCTCTTGCACCTTCTTCCCTATCTACCACAACCAAAATTTTAGTAACTTCAATACCTTCTCTTAAAAGCACATCTAATGATTCAGCATTTGAACCACCGGTTGTAGCAACATCATCAATTAAAACGGCCTTACCTATTGAAGGTCCCTCAAGTCTGGAACCTGTACCATGTTTTCTTTCCTTTTTCCTTATCATAGCATAAGGAATTCCACTTTCAAGTGATAATGCAACTGCAAGTGGTATTGCACCTAATTCCATTCCTGCGATGAAATCAGTTCCGTCAGGAATAAGTCTTGCAAATTCATTAGAAATTAACTTCAGAATCTCAGGATTAGTTGATGCTAATTTCATATTAACATAATAACCTGATTTTTTACCTGATGTAAGAGTAAAATCCCCAAACCTTAAAGCTTTACAATCTATTAATTTCTGCCTTAAAACTTGATTAGATGACATACCTAGAACTAATACTAAGGAACTTACTAATATATATTTCCCTCAATGGAAAACTTTCAAGGCTGATGGTATAACCTTTATTTCCAAAGGAGTAGTTCCCAGATTTTCTCCATCAACATTTATTGCAGTAGGTTCTTCAGTTTCAATTACAAGATTCTTAAATCTATAATACTCAACATTGGGATTCCATACATGCGAGCCTGATGCTTTCAGTTGGTTGAATAGTTTAAGAACCTTAAAACGGCTTATATGGTAAATCACACCCAAATCCATTTTTCCATCATCAACATGCGCCATGGGTGCTAAAGTTAACCTATCGCCTCCGGTCTTGGTATTCTGTATTAAAAGTAAAATGAATGAAGAATCTATCAAATTACCATCTATGTAACATTTAGCCTTCCGAACCTTCCCTCTAATTATACTCATCAAAGATCCTAAATCATACCTTATCGGGCCCAGAAAACGCATTTTTTCCGCCAGAATATTTGCATCTACACCTAACCCCCATCCAACTAAATTATGAGAAAAACGTACTTGTTTTTTCCCTTCGTCAATAAAGGTGACTCTACCAATATCCATTTTTCTTAGTCTTCCATTCACAACTCTCTGTATTGCATCTAAATAATCTGAGATTTCCATGTCATTTGCCTGACTATTACCAGAACCAGAAGGAACTATTGATATCGGAATAATTTCTGAAAAAGAATCCTCTCTCTTTAGAAGTCCAGTAATTATTTCTGAAAGGGTACCATCACCTCCAACAGACATTAGAGCATCACTTTCATGAAAATCAATCATTGATACTATTTCTTCAGCATGTCCTTTAGATTCTGTGAAATAAATAATTGATTCTATTTTTGATTCTTTTAAATCTGCAGCTATAAGACTAGATATTTCTCTCCCTTTTTTCTTCCCAGCAAAAGGATTAACAATAATGTGCATTCTTTTGGCTAAATATAATTCTTCCAGTTTCTGATTGATAAAATGAGGAGCAGGCTTTGGAGGTGGAAAATACGAACCAAAGAAACCCTTTACCTTTTCTGGGGGAACTAGATCTACACGTTCCAATTTACTACCCATATTTGGTTATGTATCAAGCTTTATAAGGTACTCTCTTTAAAGCAACATATCGGGAATGTGGCATCTGCTGAACCCGTGAAGTGAGGAATCGCGAATGAGTAAATCAGTATACAGCTACGTTAGAGATCAATGGAAAGTTCCATCAGATAATTTGAAGGTTCTCCAAAAAGAAAGACTTATATCATATAGAAGAGAGGACGCTTCAACAAAAATAGAGAGGCCTACAAGACTAGACAGAGCACGAAGTCTAGGTTATAAAGCAAAACAAGGCTATGTTCTTGTAAGAACAAGAATAAGGCGCGGCGGAATGCGCAAACATGCTATAACTTCAGGTAGGAGAGCAAAAAGAACAGGTATTTCCAAGATAACTATGAGCAAAAATTTGCAAATGATAGCTGAAGAAAGAACTAGTAAGAAATATCCTAATCTTGAAATATTAAATTCTTATTGGGTTGCTGAGGATGGAAGATATAAATGGTATGAAGTTATACTCGTAGATCCTAATCACCCCGTAATTTTATCCGATTCAAAAATCAACTGGATTTGTAACCGTGCGCATAAAGGAAGAGCACATAGAGGTTTGACTTCAGCCGGAAAGAAATCAAGAGGATTAATGAGTAAAGGAAAAGGTGCTGAAAAAGTTAGACCAAGTAGAAGAAAGCATATGGTTAAGCATAAGCAAAGCAGAACACCACATCCGCCAAAGAAAACATAGGAATTGATAAAATAGAATACAATCGTAAGAATCCATACCTGGCCAAGATAGTTGAGTCCTATACTCTCTCTAAAGGCTCCGGAAAAGAGACCAATCACTATATTGTTTCAATAAAGGGAAGTGGTCTAAGATATAAAACAGGAGATGCTATGGGTTTCTTCCCAAAAAACAATCATCGATTAGTTAAAGACACTATCGCAAAACTTAGATTAAAACGTAGTGACAATGTGTCAATAGGGGAGTTAGAAGACACTACACTTGAATATGCATTACTAAACCGATTTGTAATTCACAGAGCAGGTAAGAAATTTCTTACCATGGTTCATGAAAAATTAGGTAAAGGTAAACCAAAGAGAGAATTAGAAGCTATCTTAGATAATCCAGATGAATTAGAAAAATATCTATTTGTGCGTGATTATATTGACATAATGGATGAATATAAAGTAAAAATTTCTCCGCAAGAGTTTATTGATACTTTATCACCTATTGTACCTAGATTGTATTCAATTAGTTCTTCACCAAAGGCTCATCTGGGAGAAATACACTTGACAGTAGCCATTGTAAAGTATAATAATTTTGACAGAGATAGATATGGACTCGCTACTGGTGATTTAGCAAGAGGCATCACCGTAAACGAAACCAGGGTTCCAATTTATATACAGCCAACAAGAGATTTTGTTATTCCAAAAGATGGCTCAAAAGACATAATTATGGTTGGACCTGGTACTGGGATTGCTCCCTTCCGTGCATTTATGGAGGAAAGAGTTATCACAGGAGCTACTGGAAAGAATTGGCTTTTCTTTGGGGAAGTTCATGAAGAAACTACATTTTTCTACAAAGATGAATGGTTTGAATACATGAAAGAAGGAAAACTAACCAAATTAACTACTGCATTTTCAAGAGACCAAAAAGATAAAATTTATGTGCAAGATAGAATTTTAAGTAACGGAAAAGAGATTTGGAAATGGTTACAAAACGGTGCATACTTCTTTATTTGTGGAGATAAACAGTATATGGCAAAAGATGTTCACAAGGCACTAATTAAGATAGCTGAAGATTATGGTAAAATGAATAAAGAAGATGCTGAAAACTACATTAACCTAACATTAATGAAAGAAGAACACAGATATCTCAGAGATGTTTACTAATCCTTTTTCTTTCCATCCTGACCAATAATTTCTCCGGTTTTCAAATCAATCGTCTCTCCAGTCTCCGGATTATACCTGAAACCAGACTGCTGTGTTTGGACACCAGAACTTTGAACACTGTCAGAATCTCCGTAATCATCGAAGTAATCTCCACTATCTCCTATTCTATTATAGATAAACATTCCTATTCCTGCAATTGTTAGTCCAATTAATGGTAACCAAACCAGAGGCTCCATCAAAGAATCATCGTCTTCCACAACTACTGGCTCTACCTCAACAAACTCTTCAATAGTAACATTAACACTTGCTGATGCTTCATTATCTGTTTCATCAAATTCATCAATTATATTATCAGGATCAATTCTGGCCTCAATAAGATACTGACCCGGCTCTACAGGAGTCCAAAGAAAAATTCGCACCTCCTCTCCATTAACTCTACCCAAAGGATCAGTTTGGTAAATTTGAAATAATTCTCCATCAATAAAAAGCGAGATTTCTGCTCCAATACAATCAGAGGAAGCCCCTGACATATTCATAGTATCTTCAGGACATTCACAGCATATTTCTGGGCCAAAATTCAAAGCGCTAACATAAATTTCTAACGTTTGGTTAAGAAATATTGTACTCGGTAAATTGCGCATTTCTACAGATAATTGAAAATTTCTAGGCTTTACTATCACACTTAAATTTGCAGTATTATCCGTTTCATTCATATCAACAAAATCGTTTCCAGAAATTTCCCCAATAACTGTTAAATTAAAGGAACCTGCGGAATCTGTAGTCCTCCAGAAAAGAGTGACTAATCTTGTTTCATTATATCCTAAATTTTCTTCATACTTATAATATACTGGATTTCCTTCAAAGTCATAATTTTGGAACTCAGGAGTTGATGAATTATCAATATATAGTGAAAATTTAAAATTTGGAATTTCTGCCCTTTTGTTTACAATTAATAGCGAAATTTCCATATGATCACCCTTAAAAACGGGATCATTCGCACTTATCTCAGTTATACTAAAATCATATTCAGGGGCCGCGACATTGACCAACAATGAATTAACATTATTATTATCATCAAGTTCATCAAATTGTGACGAAGGGTCACCTTTAACTGAAATACTAGGTTGCTGAACTTGCCATGTGTGACTTATAGTTAAATTAAGAAATTCTCCCTGATTAACTGTAATCTCCCAATTGTCAATCAATTCTCCATCAATCCTAATATCTACTGGATACTTAGAAACATAAGCTGAGCCCTCATTGAAAATAGTAACCTGAATATCTGAAGGGATACCTCTGATAGGCTCCCCTATAACCTGTAAATCAAAAATATTTATATCAGGTTTAGACTCTAAAACTACTAATCTAAAAGAAAAATTATTATCGTCTTCCACCCATTCTTCAATTTCATTTAAAGGATCTATCCTAACAAAAATAGTATGATTCCCTAGTATACTTGTCCCAGTTTCTGAGGACCAACTAATTGTTGCTGGTTCAGTGCCACCAAATATTTCATCGCCATTTCTAGTTGCATTATCTATAGTATCTATAAATGTGTAACCAATCAAAGTTTCTGTACCATTCTCAGGCAAATCATAATATCCCACTCTCACTGAAGTCGCTGAAGTAACATAATCCTCATTCAAAATATGTGTAGTCAAATTAACTTCATGGTCTGCAAATATATCATCAAGCCAATAATCTAAAGGATCTATACTAATGTTTCTAAATTCATTGAGTGTTAATTCAGGAGTATGCTCTCTAACATTAACCTCCTGTGAAAAAATATTATCATCTTCATTAAATTCCTCAATATCGTTATCTGAATCAAGATATATATTTATTTGAAATAAACCTACTTCATCTGGTTGCCATGTTATATTAAATTGAGCAGGAGAACCTGGGTCAATTATAGTATATAACCTAGGATCATCAATAGTTTTTGTTTCTCCATTTATACTTTGTTCAAATTTAATTTTAAATTCAGTACAACTGTCTCTACCACCATTCTCGAAAAGAATTAAAATATCCACTGAATCTCCAATTGCGGGGAATTCGGGTGTAAATATAATTGGGAAAAGCTCCCCTTCAGTAGTCCGTAAATCTGCTAATTCATGTTCATAAACGGTATACTCGTGGATTATTTTGTTATTATTTTCATTTGTTTCTTCTATATTATTTTCATAATCAATAGAGATAGTTAACACATGATCCCCTATTCCTCCACAACCATCAATCCCATCAGGATTACATGTAAAGTCTATAGTAACTTTTTTAGTTTGGTCAATAACAGATTCTGTTGATTCAAAAACTGGAACACACTCATCATCAACATCACACTCAGCCGTACTGTTCCAAACAATAATTTTAACTTCATTTGCTGGCTCATTTCCATTGTTTACAACTTCAAAACTAATCTCTATCGGTTCCCCATGAAGTGGATAACCAGGATTAAAAGTAAAATTAATTGGTTCTAAATCAACATCAACTGCCTTAGCATTTGAGCTGAATAGTACACACAATGCAAAAAGAGCAAAGGCGAAATAGATTGGCGTTAAAACCCTATTGACCATGATAATGGTTAGTGTATTGCTAGATAAAAGTAATCCCTTCCATTTGAAAGATAGAGTATATATGCACCCCTTTTGGCACAATATGGACCCAGTAAGCGTTCTTGACTATAGATACGGAACTGATGAGATGAGAAATGTCTTTAGAGCAGATTCATACTTAAATTTCCTTTTGAAAGTGGAGGCTACTTTGGCCGAAGCTCAGTCCGAAATAGGAATAGTCCCAAAAAGAGCTGCAATTGAAATAAAAAAAGGGTTAAAACTGGTTAAAAGAAAAAGGGTCGAAGAAATTGAAACTGAAATTAACCATGATGTAATGGCAGTTGTAAAAGGTTTAGAAGAGCAAGTTGGAGATGCAGGAAAATGGATTCATTTTGGAGCTACGAGCTATGACATTGTAGATACTGCAAGAGCCCTGCAGCACAAGAAAGCAATAACTTTGATAGAAATGGCTCTCAAAAAATTAATTAAATC
>CAZVIT010000006.1:0-15674 GCA_964626865.1 uncultured archaeon
GGGCACGGAGGGATTTGAACCCCCGGTCTGCTGCTTAGGAGGCAGCCGCCATTCCTGGCTAGGCCACGTGCCCTAAAAATTATGTCTTATTTTTGTATTTTTCTTTTTTCATAGTTTCATCAACCTTTTTTTCCTCGTAAAATTGTCCCAAGGATGGCGATTCCACTTGTTTCAAGTTACCTATCATTTTTGAATTATCTAACATTTCAGGATTTGGTCTATTTTTTAATAATTCTAAATGTTTAGGTTTTATTTCGTTATCAATATAATTCTCACGATTCATTTCAGGGAGTTTAACTTTTTCTACTAAATGTTTAGGAAATTCTCCCAGTCCAAATGCTTCAATATTTGTCAATAATTTTTTATTATCAGTTTCAGGAATTTGTTTTTTATCGATATCACTTTTTTTGATAAATTTATTCGTTTTATGTTTGTTGAATTCCATATTTCAAATTCCTTATTGCATGTCAGTGCTATTCCTTTATTATGTTATCTACAGCAGTAAATGGGTCTATTTTTCTATTTAATATTGCCTTAGATGTTTTAGTGATTTCATCATCGCCAATTTCAATAATTTTTTTTGTGAATAATTTTTGACTTATTTGGTTTTCTAGCTCATATTTCAATTTTTCAAGTCTTTTAGTTTCGAATAGGTCGTTTCCTAGGTATTTTTGATGAGTTTCAATTTCCTTCCATAGTTTATCAATTCCTTCACCCGTGGTTGCAGTTGTTGCTATAATAGGAGTTTTCCAATCCTTTTCTTCACCAAGTGTTAACATCATTTGTAATTCTCTTGCCAATCTATCCGATCCTGGCCTATCACTTTTGTTTACTACTAAGATATCTCCTATTTCTAATATTCCTGCTTTTTGAGCTTGAACTTCATCTCCCAAACCAGGAACTTCTACCACTATTGTGGTATCAGATATTTGGACAATTTCTACATCTCCTTGACCTGCACCTACAGTTTCTACTATGGTAAAATCGTTACCAAGAAGTTCAACAGCATTAATCAGTAATCTTGTTGTTGCAGCCAACCCTCCTAAATGTCCTCGACTTGCCACGGATCTAATAAATATTCCAGATGTTTGTGCTTCTGACATTCTGAGTCGGTCACCTAAAACAGCACCTCCTGAGAATGGACTTGTTGGGTCTATAGCAAGAATGGCCACACTTTTTCCTTTTTTCATTAAAAATTTAGCCAAGGAATCTACAATAGTTGATTTACCAGCCCCTGGTGGACCTGTTATTCCTATAATATATGAATTGCCGGTCTTCTTCCAAACTTCTTTTAGAATGGATTCAGCTAGGGGGTCTTCATTTTCAATTAAAGTTATTAATCTGGCAACAGAACGGATATCTGATTCTTCCAATTTTTCTAAAAAATGTTTTTTATTCAATATTCTTTCCGTTGATGTATTTTATTATGTCTTTTGTTGAGGATCCTGGTCCGAATATAGCTTCAATTCCCATTTTGTTCCACTTTGGAATTTCTTCATTAGGAATTATTCCTCCAGCTATGATTTTTATGTCTTCAGCGTCTCTTTCTTTTAGCAAGTCAATAACTCTTGGGAAAATATGTGTGTGCGCTCCAGAAAGTATACTAAGTCCTATAAAGTGCACGTCTTCTTGAATTGCGGCTTCAACAATATCTTCAGGTGTTTGTCTTAGTCCGGTATAGATTACTTCCATGCCTGAATCTCTTAGTGCTCTTGCAATAACTTTAGCACCCCTATCATGTCCATCTAGGCCAGGTTTTGCAATTAAAACCCTGATTTTTCCTTTCGAGGCCATATATCATTCCACAAATACGTCTATTTAACTATTGACGTTTTTTCTCTAAAGCCCCTATTTTGGCACTTCTTTTTTTCGTTTTCTTAAATTCATTCTTTAAATCAGCGAGCTTATCTTTTACATCTTTTTTGGGTTTATGTTCTTCACTCTTTAATTTTTTTCCCCTAATTTCTTTAGCTTTTACTTCTTCAGGTATGGCTATTTCTTCTTTACTGGTATTTATTTCTTCTTCACGATTCCATTCATCTTCATTGAGTTGAATTTCACTTTTTACTCCAGTGGAATTTCTAACTCCAATAAAGAAGGATCCCCATATTAGTGTAACTATAATGCCTAAAATTATAGGTTCAGTTATTCCAATTCTTAGAGCAGGACCTAATGAAAATGATAAAATAAAATAAAAAAGGAACACAAATCCAAGGCTGCATCCTCCTCCCACGGTAATAATGAATGTAGTGTGCCAGTCTTTTGGAAGATCTTTTGCACCATATCTTCCAGCCAAAAAAGGAATAATGATAAGGGAAAGAGGAATTCCAACAGGTAAAAAAAGTAAGAATACAAGTCCTGCTGCCATTGTTTTCACAGCAGAGTTTCGAGCAGAATAGTAGTTTTCAAGAGTCATATGGCAAGTTTTTGGTGCCGCCGGCCGGGATCGAACCGGCGACCTCGGGATCTTCAGTCCCGCGCTCTCCCAACTGAGCTACAGCGGCTAACAGATTCATTAAGTGGCTCCATAAATGCTTCACCATGGTAGAATAAGCTTTTATTCACCCTTTCTACACTATATATGTGGTGATGAGTTTTGCCTAAATTTACAGGAAAAGAATCTGCGTTTGAGGGGAATTGTTATTTTTGTGAGAAAGAACTAGTTGTTCCAACAGGTCCAGGTTGGAATTCTACACGAATTATTTGCAGAAATTGTTCAAAGAGTCAAGAAGAGAAAAAATGATGAAGAGAGATTGCCCACATTGCTTTGTTAGTCTTGAAAAGGCAAATTTGAAAAAGGGACTGTGGTCTGTAGAGATAGATAATTGTGTCTCCTGTAATGGCTTGTATTTAGACAAAGGAGAATTACTTAAATTAACTTCAAACAGACCTTTGCATAATATTACTACAAAATATTTGGGTGTAGATTCGGATTCAAAATTACTTTGTCCAGGTTGTGGGTCAATAATGGATATGGAATCAGTGTCTAGTATTGAAATTGATGTTTGTCTTCAATGTAATGGTGTATGGCTGGATTCAGATGAATTGGAGCAGCTTAAAGCTTTAGATTCTAAGGATATAGAAAAATTATCTCCAGAAAAATTAGCAGAATTATATGATGCGAATAAAGCTGTTCCTACTTCAGGAATTCTTAGTTGGTTATTTGGGAGATAATTTGCATAAAATTTCATCTTCTACAATTGCACCATATGGAACTCCTCCTTCGATGAGGAGTATTGAAGATCTACTCAAATCTGGAATTATTGTAATAAACAAACAAGCGGGACCTTCATCTCACCAAGTTGCAGCATGGTTAAGAGATTCATTTGAGTTGGAGTCCTCAGGTCATGGAGGTACTCTAGATCCGAATGTTACAGGAGTGTTGCCAGTTTCTATTGGTCGAGCTTCTAAAGTAATTAAAGTGTTACAAGAATCTTCTAAAGAGTATATCTGTCATTTAAGATTGAGTAAAGATCCAGGAAGGAAAAAGCTCGATAAAGTTTTTTCTAAATTTCTAGGTCCAATTTATCAAATTCCTCCTTTTCAAGCTGCAGTTAAAAGAGAATTGAGAATAAGGAGAATATATCAGTTAGAAATTTTGGAACATAATTCAAATTCGGTTCTCTTTAGAGTTGAATGTGAGGGAGGGACTTACATTCGTAACTTATGTGATGATATTGGTTCTATACTAGGGACAAAGGGAGTTATGGAACAACTTATTAGGACAAAATCAGGTCCATTCAAATTAGAGGATTCATTTTCATTAGTAGAAGCACATGATATTTTTCAAAATTGGAAATCATCGTCAGCAAATGATATGATGAAAAAATTGTTAAGACCATTAGAAGATATGTTAGTAGATTTGCCTAAGATAGAAGTTAAAGATTCTGCGGTAGATGCTGTATGTCATGGGGCTGATTTAGCCATTCCAGGAATTTCAGCAGTTTCAAAAAGTTTGAAACGTGGACAACTGGTTTCACTTATCTCAGGACAAAGTGAATCTATTGCACTTGGAAGAGCAACAGTAGATGCCAAAGAGATAATTGATAAAAAAAATGAGAAGGGAAAGGCAGTGAAACTAGAGAGAGTTATTATGGAAAGAGGCACATATCCTAGGGAGTGGAAATCAAAGTGAAGTACGAAAAAGAAACATTTGGATTACTAGGTTTTTTACTTGTTTTAGGCGTTCTTTATTTTGCTTTGATAGAAACAGGGCCTGCAAAATTTTTTACAGCGCCTAATGCACAAAAACTTTTCTATTTGCATGTTCCATCAGGATTGATTGCTTATCTTGCATTTCTAATGGTAGTCGGGGGAAGTGCAGTTTTTCTTTACAACAGTTCAGAATATGCAGATAAATTGGCTGTAAGTTCTGCAGAATTAGGTATTGTTTTTGGTTTTATGTCACTTGCCTCAGGTACATTTTGGATGAAAGCAGAATGGGGGGGTGATATTGTATCAAGATTTTTGACAGACATGAGATTAGCAACAACACTTGCCATGTGGCTATTGTATATTGCTTATTTTGTTTATAGACGTCAACCAGATACATTTCAAGTCAAGAAGAATGCAGCTATTTTGGGTTTATCAGGTATGTTGATGGTTCCTTTATCATATTTATCATCTAGGTATCTTAGGTCTCATCATCCAGTAATTGTTGGCACTGAAGATCAAGGAAGTTTAGATTCTTCACTTCGTATTGGCCTTTACATGGGTCTTTTTGGTTTTCTTTTTATTTTTATTTTTCTTTTCAAAGTAAGAATGCAAATAGAAAGTATAAAACGAAATATTCTCAAATCTAAAATGGAGAGTGTATGAGATTACTGGTATTGCTAGCAACTACTTTAGTTTTGTTAGGTTCTGTATCTGCAGAATGCAGAGAAGAAGATTGCATGACAAATGAGTTTAAGTTTGGTTCAACAGGCCATACGTTTTATTACAATGAAGTTTTCAATATAGGTACTAATTGGTATATTATTTTTGATTATCCTGAAAACAATAGTAATAATTCAATCCAATTTGATTTTGTTACAGGTCCTAGTAAAGTTCATACATATGACAACACAGAAGTAACAGATTCGATTAGTTTTTCAGGTTCAAGTTTTAGTGAAGAAAAGCTTAACCTAGTTCTCAGTATTAAAATAAATGGAAATGATAATACAAGTAGTGAATTCAATCTAAGTATAGATATCAATAAACCTCCTGCAGATGATCTTTTCTATCTGTGGGGAGGTATGACAGTTTTTTGGGCCTCTATTGGTGCTTATGTATTATATATATCTAGTAAATTTACACAATTGAGAGAGAAATAGGTGTAAATAATGGAAGAGGAAAGAAGGACTAGAAAACCTTGGCCATCTTGGTCGAAAGCACTTTTAGCATTTTCTATATTGATTATCACAGGAGTTGTAGTTTCGCTATCAGTGACTGAACAATCAACGTATGTTTCTGTTGAAGAAGCTATTTCAGGAAAATACTCAGAAGGTTCTAGTTTGCAGGTTCATGGCATAATTACAGATTTAAAAACAGGTGATTGTTTACTAGTTGATGGTAATTTTTCCTTAAAAGTAGATATTTCTTCACTGACATTGCCAGATACCTTTGCTGAAGATAAGGGAGCAACCTTTACGGGAATATTGGAAATGGAAAATGGTATTTTTGTCTTGAAGGCGAAGGAAGTTCAAATGGGTTGTCCTTCAAAGTATGAACCTCTTGAGGAAGATTCATGAAGGATCAGCTAAGAAAAATAAATGATTACAGTTTTGAGTTGCCAAAATCAGGGAAAATGAATGTTCCGGGTAAAATATTTTCTTCAGATAGTTTGTTAAGTCATCCAGGTATGTCCTCAGCAATAAAGCAAGTGGCAGATGTAGCAACCCTTCCTGGAATTGTTGATTCAAGTCTTGCAATGCCAGATATTCATTGGGGTTATGGTTTTCCTATTGGTGGAGTTGCAGCTTTTAGGACTGAAAATTCACGGGAAGATACTGGCGTTATTTCACCAGGTGGAGTTGGTTTTGACATTAATTGTGGAGTTAGGCTGATAAAATCTAATCTTTATGAAAAAGATATTCTGGGCAAGCAGAAAGAATTAGTAGATAAATTGTACACAGAGGTTCCAGCAGGCCTTGGTTCAAAAGGTAAGATACGTTTATCAGACAAAGATTTAGATTCAGTATTGTCTACAGGCGCAGGTTGGGCTAGTGATAATGGTTATATTTGGAATAATGATTTAGAATATTTTGAGGAACAAGGTTGTATTGATGGCGCTATAACTGAACAAGTTTCAGAATTTGCAAGGAAGAGAGGAAAGAAGCAATTAGGTTCATTAGGGAGTGGGAATCATTTTTTAGAAGTTCAAAAAGTTGAAGAGATATTTGATGAAAGAGCAGCTAAGATTTTTGGATTATATGAAAATCAAGTAGTAGTTATGATGCACACAGGTTCTCGTGGTTGTGGGCACCAAGTCTGCCAAGATCATTTAGCCTGTATTTTAAAGGCTGGAGAGCGAGAAGGTATTGACTTACCAGATAAGCAATTGGCTTCAGCACCATTAGACACAGTTGAAGCTAGAAATTATCTTGGAGGTATGTCTGCAGCAGCAAACTTTGCATGGGCAAACAGGTCACTAGTAACACACGGTACAAGGAAAGCATTTTCTGAGATTTTTGGAGTAGACTCTGAAGATTTAGGGATGAGTACTTTGTATGATGTTTCCCATAATATTGCTAAAGTGGAGAAACATAAGTCTGGAGAAGTATGTGTACATAGGAAGGGAGCTACCAGAGCTTTTGGCCCAAATTCAGAAGATATTCCTTCAAAATATAGAGAAGTAGGACAACCAGTTATTGTTCCAGGAGATATGGGAACTTGCAGCTATGTATTATCAGGTACAGAAGGCGCAATGGCTCAAACCTTTGGGTCCACATGTCACGGAGCAGGTAGAGCCTTAGGGAGGAAAGCTGCTTTGAAAAAATTTGGCTCAATAAATTTGATTAAAGAACTTTGGGATAAGCAGCGTATATATGTTAAGGCACGTTCACCACGTGTTGCTAATGAGGAAGCTCCAGATGCATACAAAGACGTCTCAGAAGTTGTGGATGTATGCCATAATTCAGGTATAGCAAATAAAGTAGCTAAGTTGAGGCCTTTGGGAGTTGTAAAAGGCTAATGGGAATCAAGTTAGGCTCTCTTTTAGAAGCACGTCCTATAAAAATCGAAGAACTTTCCAGTCAAAAAGTTGCGATAGATGGGTATAACATACTTTATCAATTTTTGTCAAGCATTCGTCAAGCAGATGGCACTTTGCTTACAGATTCAGAAGGTAGAGTCACCAGTCATTTGAGTGGTCTTTTTTTCCGACTTTCCAATTTAGTAGAGAATGGAATTAAACCATGCATTATTTTTGATGGTAAACCTCCAGAACTTAAGAAAAAACTCTTAGAAGTGAGGAGACTTAGAAAGATTAAGGCTGAGATAGAATGGGAAGCTGCAATGTCTGCAGGAGATACTGAGACAGCCAGAACTAAGGCACAACAAACTACTAGGTTAGATAAGGAAATGTTAGTAGACTCAAAGAAATTATTAGATTTATTGGGTATTCCTTGGTTTGATGCCCCAAGTGAAGGAGAAGCCCAAGTAGCTTATCTTTTGGAGAGCAACAAGGTTGATTATGGTGCTTCACAAGATTTTGACACTATTTTGTTTGGAGCTAAGAATTTTGTGAGAAATTTGACTTTATCTAATAGGCGTAAATTACCGAAACAAAATAAATGGGTTGCAGTTACTCCTGAAATTATTGATGTTGACTTATCCCTTGCAAATTTAGGAATAACACGAGAGCAATTGGTAGATGTTTCAATTCTTATGGGTACTGATTTCAACTCAGGAATTGATGGAATTGGGCCAAAAAAGGGCTTGAAATTAGTAAGAGAATGTGGAAATGCAGAAAAATCTCTTGAGAAAATAGGGGAAAAAATAGACAATTTAAATGAAATCAGGGATTTATTCTTAAATCCTGCAGTTGATGATTTCGATCCTGTTTGGAATGTTCCAGATAGTAGTGGTTTGGAGAACTTTCTTTGTAGTGATTACAGATTCAATAGGGATAGAGTAATGAAAACTATAGATATATACACAAATTCCAAACCTAAGGCTAAGCAATATACATTAGGGGATTTTTAATTCTTAAATACTGTTGATTAACTTGAAAGTATGGAAAGTTTAAGTCTTGAAAGTTATTTGGAGATGAGTGAATCTGGAACTAAGACACTAGATTCAAGGCCAACATCCCAATTTTCAGATAAACACATTCCGGAATCTATTGGTATAAGTATAAACGGTTCTTTTGAATATATGTTGAGTTGTCTCTTTCCGAATAAAGAAAAATTAATATTGGTCTCACAGGAGGAAAGGTTAAGTGAATCATTATTGAGACTCGAAAATGAAGGTTTTTCGGAAATATCCTATTTTGATATAAATTTGTGGTTTAATGATAGCATGGAATGCTCACAGATTTCCAGAATTAGTGCTTCAGAAGCATCAAAACACATAGAAAGAATAATAGATGTTAGCAATTCAGAAGATTGGGAAGTTTTACATGTTAAGGGAGTTTCTAATATTCCTTTAATTGATTTAGTAAAATCTCCAGACAAAATAGAGGCAGGTTCCGTTCTTTATTGCGGTAACGGACATAAATCGATGGCCGCAGCATCTTTTTTATTGACAAAAAATATAATTACAAGTGATATAACTGGTGGCCTTAGTGCAATGTTAATAGATTCACCAGATTTGGAGATATAAATGGAAAAAAGAGCATTCTCATTTCTAGATATGCCACCTCGCTCAGAGAAGCCCAGAGTTACTGGCATGACTATGTGTATTGATCAAGGTCTTGGCTTTGATTTTGTTAAAGGTTTATTAGAAATGTCATCTGATTACATAGATTTATGGAAACTTGGATGGACAACAACACAGCTTCAACCATTAGATTTGGTGAAAAAGAAAATTAGTTTGTTACGTTCACATCAAATCTCGGTTTGTAATGGAGGAACTTTGTTAGAATTATCTGAGCATCAGGGTAAATCAACAGAACTTTTCAAGGAGCTGGTAGATATGGGTTGTGATTCGACTGAGATATCTAGCGGAAGTTTAGACATAAATCCAGCTAGAATCGTGGAACTTATTGGTGAAGCAAAGAGTCACTCATTGAGAGTCTTTTGTGAAGTAGGCAAAAAACTTCCTGAAGAAGATTATGAGGCTGAGGAATACAATAAATTATTAAAAGAGTTTATTGCAGCAGGAGCTGATAAAGTAATCCTAGAGGCTAGGGAGTCTGGAGTTAGTGTAGGAGTTATGGATAGTGAAGGCACACCTATAATAGATAGATTAGACAAAGTATTGGAAGGTATTGATATCAGCAACATTCTTTTTGAATCTCCTAAAAAATCTCAACAAATATTTTTCCTGAAAAAATTTGGTCCTGAGACAAGCCTTGGCAATATACATCCTAATGATGCAATTTCTGTTGAGACGCTTAGAAGAGGAATGAGGGGAGATACCATAAATGATTTTTATTTTGTTATTGCAGATAGGCACTTGAAAAAACAAGGCAAGGAATGAATATAGTTATAGAACATGGTATTGCTGGTGCTTCTCAGGCAGTTAACAGAAAAGATGCAATAATTATAGTGGATACCATTAGAGCTTCTACAACATATGTTAACGCATTTAGTAGTGGTGTCAAAAGAATAGTTCCTTGTGCAAGTCGAGAGGATTTGCTTAATCGTTTGGATAAGTATCCTAATTCAGTTAGATCTGGAGAAAGGCAGTGCAAGAAAATAGAGGATTATGAGTATGGTTCTTCTCCAAAAGAAATGTCAATGGCGTGTTTGGATGACAAAATCATGTTATCAAGTACTACTAATGGCTCGCGTATAGTAGTAGCCTCTGCTGGTTCTCCATGTGTAGTTATGGGTTCTTTTTGTAATGCAACTGCAGTAATAAATTATTTGAAGAAGCAAAATAGAGATATTACTATAGTTTGTTCTGGAAGGCTTGGTGAAGAAGTTATTGAGGATAATTTATGTGCAGAGTATATACAATGGGGCTTTGACAATGTTCTTTCAAAGTTTAGACTTACTTCGGAACAGATTTATGATGAGTGTTTGGTTTCACCAAGTTATCTCATGCTCAAATCAGCAGGGTTAGAAGCTGATTTTGACTTTTGCATGAAAATTGATTCTCATGATATAGTTCCAGTTTTGGATAATGATGGTTTTATTTTGATTTAATACGAAGAATTTCTGTATTCCCACAGATAGGACAGTCCTTTCTTTTTTCTTTTTCTTTGTGATTGCATGCAGTACATTTGTATCTCCAAAAGCGTTTTTCAGTTATTTTTTTTCCAGTGCATGATAAAAAGTCAAGACCTAATGCTAGAGCAACATTTTGTATTGCAAAATCATCAGTAACAATAGTGCCTTTGTATTCGTAAGCTAGAGTTATAATATCTAGATCAGTTTTTGATAGGACATCGTAATCTCCAGTTTCCTTTGCCTGTTTTTTTGTAATACTATAAGAACTATCTTTTGGTTTCATAATCTTTAGCTTTGTAGAAAGCATATTCTCATAATATTGTCTACTTTGTTTATTGACAATTTCATTATTGATGTTTGGAACGGTCACAACTTCTCCATCAGGGTGTTTTTGGGTAAAGAAAGCACACGTATCTAGTATGAACACAATTGGCTATAGTGCTTAGAGTAAATAAGTTTAATAGATTCCTAGAACAGGACGGCAATTTATAGCTCTCCAAATAAGCGGTTTTGTTAATGAGTTAAAACTAGCATTCACTAACCAATCAGGTGAATTAAACATTATTTCTCCCCATTTAATCCCTCTTTTTGAATATTTCATCACTCTCCCCATCTGCTTTTCCCAATTCACCTCATATTCTGCTAAACTTTTTCCATTATTTATGTAATCAGCAATAGCTAGTCCAGCGACTCGTCCACCAATCATTGCTGTAGTTATGCCAGCACCGTTTGAGGGCAATACCATTCCAGCAGAATCCCCAACAAGCATGTAATTTCCCTTTGTGAATCTCTTTATTGATCCAGACATGGGTAAAGCTCCACTACCTTGATATGTTATCTTTCCTTTAAATTGTGAGAAGAATTTGTTAGCCTTATCTTTCAAATTTGTATTCTTAGAGAATCTTTTTTGTATCCCAATTCCCACATTTGCACCATTTTTCTTTGGAATTACCCAAGCATAACCACCAGGCGCCGTTGAGCCAAAGAAAAGATCTACTCTGTCTTTAAAATTCCCTTCAATTAGCATGAATTTTACAAAAATATTGAGTGATTTTTCATCCCAATATTTTGCTCTTAGTGGGTCATGAGGGCCACCGCATCCTACAATCACCTTTCCTTCAAACGTATCTCCATTAGATAAACTAACACAGCTTCCTTCAATATCAATAACTTTGGATTTGGTTAGAAATTTAGCCCCAGCTTTTTTAGCTAACTTAACAAGAGCTTGGTCATGGATAGGCCTTTCCAATATTTTCCCGTGAAACGGATAGATTAATTTCTTTCCAGAGGGAGTAACAAGCCCCATTGAAGAAGTTCTTCTAGACACAGCCTCTTCAGGTATTGCAAATAAATCATCAATTTTAGGCACATGTGGGCATAGTTCTTTGAGCTGTTTATTAGTTGGCACTAATTCTCCACATTGAAGAGGGCTGCCAATTTCTTCTCTACTATCAATTACAAGTACTTTTACACCTTCATTAGCTGCATATCTTGCTACAGTACTTCCCGCCGGTCCACCTCCAATAATTATAGCATCCCAGTGTTTTTCCACATTGTCTATTAACCTTGCTAAAATATAGTTTGGCTGAAATAATAAGTATCATAAAGGGCACTCCCTCAACATCAGTGTGGATGCAGTAATCTTGGCAGCAGGTGAAGGTGCCCGTCTGAAGGGTTGGACTAGTGACAAGCCTAAAGGAATGATTGCACTTGGTAATGCTCCAATTTTAGAACATATTGTGAAAGGTCTTGCAAGTTCAGGGATTAACAAAATCAATATGGTAGTGGGTTATCGCAAGAATATTGTAATGTCTCATTTTGGTGATGGAAGTCAATTTGGAATTAGGATAAATTATATTGATCAAGTAAAATTATCAGGTACATTAGATGCTCTAAAATTAGGTTTACAGAATATAGTGGGAGATTTCCTTTTAGTCCCTGGCGATAATTATGTTTCATCAGCTTCTTTTATTCCTTTAATTAAGAATAAACTTCCCGTATTACTTGCCGGAAAAGCAGATAGATGGTCGAAGTGGGGAGAGATTGAGTTTGTAAATTCTAGAGCTAAAATAACTTTTGATAACCCAGAAGCTTTTGGTAGATTACATTTTACAGGAATAATGAAATTGAATGTTGATATTGCTGAAAGATTAATAGATGCAGGAGGTAAACATTTAGGCGAAGCACTTCAGAAAATAGACACTTCCATAAATTTTGATGTAATTAATTCTGAATATTGGCACAATATTGTATATCCTTGGGATTTGATTGATGGGAATAGATTAGCATTGAGAAATTTAGCATTATTCAAATCAGGAAAGATAGAAGGAAACGTTGTTCTTAAAGGGCCAATTTCTGTTGGTTCCGGGTCTGTCATATGTTCAGGAAGCTATCTGGAGGGCCCAATATCTATAGGTGATAATTGTGTTATAGGTCCCAATACTTTTATTGGCAATTCAGTTTCAATTGGAAACAACGTACGTTTAGGAGCTTTCAGCGAAATAAAGGATTCAATTATTATGTCTGATTGTGTTCTTGGAAGCTATAATTCAATTGTGGGCACAGTTATTGGTAATGGGAGTATTTTTGGAACAAATGTAGTATCTAATCCAAGTAATAGACAGATTACTTATTTAGATCATACTGTATCTCTAAATGATAGAGGTTCAATGGTTGGGAATCGTTGTAATATTGCTAATAGGGCGGTATTGGCTGGAGGATCTATATTATTGGAGAACGCCTCTATTGGTGAGGGAGAAGTTTATAATGCAGACTTCCAGGGAGATACTATCTGATGTGTGGAATAGTGGGCTATACCGGGAAAAAGCCAGCTCAAGAAATTGTAATTGATTCTTTAAAAAAACTTGAGTACAGAGGTTACGATTCTTCAGGTATTGCATTACATGAGGGTGACATAGTTTTTTCTAAGAAGGAAGGTCCTATTGCTAATTTAGAATCTGTGCTAAAGCCTTCCGATTCAAATATGGCCATAGCACATACACGATGGGCAACACATGGGGTTCCTTCAGATGCAAATTCACATCCTCATTTGAGTAATGATGGAAAGATTGCAGTAGTTCATAACGGAACTATTGATAATTATTTAGATATTAAATCTTCATTGGAAAAAGATGGGTTTAATTTTCTGAGTGATTCAGATACTGAAGTTATACCAAATTTATTATCAAAATATTACGATGGAGATTTAGTAAAAGCATTTAAAAAAATGCTTGGTGATATTGAGGGGATATTTACGATAGCTGCAATTCATGTTGATAATCCGGAACAGATAGTTTCAGTTAGAAGTGAGACACCGTTGGTCATTGGTTTAGGAAATGGTGAAAATTATGTAGCTAGTGACATTTATGCAATTCTAAAATATACACAGCAAATTATCTATCCTGAAGATTTTCAAATAGTTAGTGTTTCCCCTAATGGAGTAAAAGTTTTTGATGCTGATTTGAAAGAGGTTGATTTAGAAATAGAAAATGTAGATAAGTATACTGAAGTTTCAGAAAAGGGAGGATTTGAGCATTTTATGCTTAAAGAGATTTTTGAACAACCTAAGGCTTTACAGGATTCCCAAACAGAATTTTTTGTAAATTCACCATTAGATAGGCTGAATCTTAATTGGAAAATAGGCAGTATCTCAGTAGTTGCATGTGGAACTTCATATCATGCAGGTCTTGTTGGTAAGTATGTTATTGAGCAGTTAACAGCAATTCCAGTCTCAGTTCATTACGCTTCTGAGTTTCGCTATGCCGCGCCAGTTCAAGGGGTTGGTGGGCTTATGTCTTCTAGGCCATTAGTTGTTTTGATATCACAAAGTGGAGAGACTGCAGATACACTTGCAGCTGCAAGAGCCGCTAAACAGCAAGGATGCCATACAGTTGCAATTTGTAATGTTCCAGGTAGTAGAATTACAAGAGAAGTAGATGGCGTAATTATAACAAAGTCAGGTCAAGAAATTGGAGTTGCAGCTACTAAAACATTCCTTACACAGATGCAAGCACTCTATGCTCTTGCTATGCATTTGGCTTTCCAGTCAGGTTCAATTGATCATTTAATGTTGAAAAACTGGGAAAATGAATTAAGAGGAATTCCTAGTAAGATTACACAGTTATTGAATTCAGCCGAATCAATAAAAGAACTTGTCCCTCATATCTCTAAGGCAAAATCAACCTTTTTCATAGGTAGAAACATCAATTATCCTTTAGCACTTGAAGGTGCCCTTAAACTTAAAGAGATTTCATACATTCATGCAGAAGGATATCCAGCAGGTGAGTTGAAACATGGGCCATTAGCATTGTTAGGTTCAGATACTCCAGTTATTGCTATTGCAGTGCAAGATCATACATATTCAAAATTAATTTCTAATATTGAGGAAATATCTGCTAGAAGTGCTCCAGTAATTACAGTTGCACAGAAAGGAGATGAGCAGGCATTGAGAGTATCTGATTATGGTTTTGAATTACCTGAGGTTGATCCGGTTCTTTCTCCATTTCTGGTAGCAGTATTTGTACAACTTTTATCTTATTATGTTGCCAATGACCTTGGTAAGAATATTGATAAGCCTAGGAATTTGGCAAAATCAGTTACAGTAGAATAATTAATTACTTAATTCTTCTAAACTTTTCAATGCAAAAATAGTATGCAATGCAGTTCCAATATGTAAGGCATCTTCATCAGCCTTGAACATGGGGTGATGTACACTATATGTTGCATCAATGTCTGGATTATTCATTCCTAAGACAACAAAACATCCTTTAACTTTCTCAGTATAATATGCAAAATCTTCACCGCCCATTACTGCGTCAAGATCACTTACATTCTCTTCACCTAACATATCACTTCCCACTTTCTTTGCAAAATCCCACATTTCCCCATCATTTACGGTCGGTGGATAATCATTTCCAGGATATTCAACAATTGCTTCGCATTCGTGGGCTTTAGCTACAGTTTCAGCAATTTCTTTAACTCTTGTTTGGAGTTTCTTTAAGCCATCCATAGTTAATGATCTAAGAGTTCCTAAGATTTTTACTTCGGGAGGAATTACATTTGCAGCTTGACCACCATGTATTGCACTTATGCTTACGACACCAGAATCTAATGGATCTAATTCACGAGATATAATAGATTGAAGATTTGTTATGATTTGTGCAGAAGTTAGCACTGGATCTCTTGTCAGGTGTGGTACGGCTGCATGTCCTCCCACTCCTTTTACAGTCAAATCTAGAAATGTAGTGGCTGCTAGGAATGTTCCTTCTCTGGATCCAATTTGACCTGTTGGCATTTGTGGCCATACATGAAGTCCAAATATTCTTTCTACTTCAGGATTCTCAAGTGCACCTTCTTCTC
>CAZVIT010000006.1:15774-26161 GCA_964626865.1 uncultured archaeon
GAAGCTAGAACTCCAGTTTCAGCAATAGGATATTGGTATGGTATTCCTAGTTTGTCAAGTTCTCTTCGAATAAGTTCACTTGTCTTAAATTCTTCATACATTAGCTCCGGATGTTCATGTAGTTCTCTTCTAATCTTGATAATCCAATCAGATATTGACTTCGATTCGTCTTTAATCTTCTGATAGTTCATAAAGTTCCAGTCAAAGCTATTTAATATGATTTATCAGGCATTCTCATAATAATTGTATCACCATTATCAAACCAAATAGGAAATTGATTATTATCAGTAAATTTTGTTTTTGCTTCACCAGTTAATTCTTCAGCAGGGTCCCACTGCAACAGTGCAACTCCTTTTTGCATTTCTTCTGAAAGCAGAATATAGGTCACATCTTTTTTACCGGCTTGAGGGGTAGTTAAATTTTTTCCAGCTTCAATAGCTTCTTTCGTATTTCCATTGATTACAATGGCCCCATTTTCCCAACTTGTGTTAGTTTTTGTAAGGCCAAATGTTATGCTACTTAATCGATGGTCGCTGACTACAAGACTATTTTCTTCAACAAATTCAAACCATAATATGGCATCTATTTCTTTTTCACTAGTGCCCTCTTGAAAGCCTCCCATCACTGAAGGTGGGGGATATGCACCCCATGCACAACCTAACAATAGGAGAGTGAAAACGGCCGTGATATATTTTCTTTTTTCCGTTTCAAAACCAATTATGAAATAATGGAAACTTATTCCGATCATAAGGGCTACTGGAGCTAGCAAATAGGGTGCATGCCTGTAAGCAATTAGAAGATGTGAACCAGTAATAGCTCCAATAGTGGCTAAACTTAGTATTGGTAATAACCAACCCCATAGTAACCATCCATTCTTTTTGGATATTGCAAAGCTGGGCACACAAAATAGCGACATGATAGCTAGATTAACAGCTAGGTATGGTGCAGCATCAAAATCAACAGGTATATCTGTTCCAGGTACTCCTTTCCAAAGAATAAGTAGAATTATAACAAATACACCAATAAATGCTCCCATAGTTCTTTTGAGATAATCTGAATGATTAATGTTTTCAGACCAAAGAGGTAGGCTTAGTTTGTCCTTTATGAGCCATAAAACTAATAATGATACGAGTGGAATTAGGGCTAGTACAAGAATAGTTGGAATGCTTTCTGGCAAAAAATCAAAGGCACTATTATCTAGCATTTTTCTGAATGATTTTGCATAAATTAGCCAATATGCAGAAATTACTAAGGACATCAAGCCGATTCCAATAATTCCATCCTTTGCGATTTTCTTATTTCCTGCAGCCATTTCAATAATTAACATTCCTATAATGGCAGCCATTAGCAAAAGTAATGTGAAATGATGTGTTAGAAGCAAAGCTAAAAAAGATATTTTGAATATTTGACTCCATCTACTTTCTTTCCATGGATTTATTGTCATGATTTTACCATTTTTTAATATCTTAATCCAAGAATAAAGCACAATGAATCCAAGCGTCTCAGCAAGTCCACCAGGCATTGGATGTGAATTTGCATAAACTACACCAAAAGTAAACCCATAGAATGCGGAACCGAATAATGCAGGTGTAAATCCTACAAGTTCCTTTCCAATAATGAATAGCATTGGTATTGCTAAGCCAGATATTAGTGGGATAAGCCATGTAAGAGAAGTGTAGGGTGTTACTCCGAGAAACAAAGACATAGTTGCGGTTAATATTTGCATACCCTGAAAATCAGGATAAGCTCTTCCCCAACCAATATAATTCTCATCCAGCATTATTCCATTTTCTAACAAGTACCTCGTGAGATAGAGGTATTCTCCTGAGTCACTTCCCCAAATGGGCCAATCATATTTATGAATAAAGCGTACTAATATTGCCAAAGAGAAAACAGAATATAGAAGATGTCTTTGGAATGTTTTAACTGCCATTAATCCACCTTGTAATAAATAATGTAATTTCAGCAAAAATAGTAAGAGATATAAGGAAAATCAAGTTTATGATCATGGATGGTTTAGGTGTTGCAATTATAGCTATTAGGAAAATCAAAGTATAAATGTATTTTCTTATATCTTTTTTTTCTTTAACAATACGATTTAGAAGTAAAGTGATGACAGGAGTACTAACTAAGATTCCAGTGAATAAACTTGTTGAAATTATAATTTTTATAGTTTCATATATTGACAAATTTTCAACTACAATTTCGCTTTCTGTTAAAAAGAAATCTAAAAGTCTAGGAACTATTAGGTAAAAGCCTAAGATACACCCAAACAAGAAAAATATTAATCCAATTGCAAGAGAGAATTTTACATTATTTTTTTCCTTTTCAGTCAGACCTGGTTTTGAAAAGCTATAAATTGAAATGAGCCATAATGGTGCTGTAACAACTATACTTAATATCAGACTAACATATATTTTTGTTTTGAAATATTCAGTAGGGCTGTAGGAACTTAAATTAGCTATATCTAAATTTACAATTTGTAATAGTTCTAAAATAATTTTAGAAGCAAATGAAATAATAAGTATCAATAGGATAATGTTGATTATGAATGGCAGTAGCATGTAAGTTCTTAGCTCTTCAAGATGCCGTGAAAGTGGGCTGCTTATGTCTTTTGATTCAACCACGGCTGGTTAAGGTCGGGGGCTTAAAAGGCGCCTTGTATGGCTCATTATGAACATTCTGCAGGGATGTGTCAGATATCCTCCAGCTCCAGGAGGAGCCGAAACAGTAGTTAAGGCATATTCAGAGGGTCTTAGAGATTTAGGCCATAATGTAGAAGTAATCACTACAGATTTGTATACAGAAACGCCTTTTGTAAAAAAAGAGATGCCTAAAAAAGTCAATGGAATAAATGTGACAAGGCACAAGGCATTCACAGTTTCCGGTGAAGCACATTATGTTCTTGCTCCAGGAATGGTTCAATCTTTTTTGACAAAAAAGGCAGATGTAATTCACACACATTCATACGGTTATTTTCAGAATCATGCAGGTTGGATTCGGGAAAGATTTCAATCAACACCCTGGGTAATTACTCCACATTTCCATCCTTCATGGTCGATGTGGGGAGGTTCGAAAAGGAAAACATTAAGAGAATTTTATGATACTGTTATAGGTAAAGGAACTTTGGAAACTGCAGATTTAATTACATGTGTGAGTAAGCATGAAAAAGATATGCTTGTTTCAGAGATAGGAATAAGTGAAGATAATATCAAGATTATTTACAATGGAATTAATTGGGAAGATTGGAAAGAAATTCCAGACGCGAGAAAATTTAGGAAAAAGTACCCCCAGGTGTCAGAAAGGTTTGTTCTTTTTGCGGGACGTTTAGCTACCAATAAGGGAATTCCAGATTTAATTGAAGCAATGCAATTAGAGGGTTCTCAAAGATTTGACTTGGTCGTAATGGGAGCTGATATGGGTCTTGGGGTTGATTTGGATAAGTTATCGATTTCAAAAAATGTTAAGATGCACCGTATAGGGCATGTAGATGATGAGTTATATCGTTCGGCCTTGTCTGCAGCAGAAGTATTAGTTTTACCCTCAGAATATGAGGCCTTTGGGATTGTTTTATTGGAGGCGGCCGCAGCACACACACCAGTAGTAGCTACTAATGTGGGAGGAATTCCTGAAGCGATGTCAGAAAATAACAATGGATTGTTAGTTGATTTTAGTGATCCTGAGGCATTATCTAAGGCAATTTTCTTGGTGTTGGATGATAATTCTATGCGAAAGGAAATGGGTTCATTTGGGAGAAAATTTTCGAAGGATTTCTCATGGTCCAAAATCGTTTATTCTGTTGAGAAAGAGTATAATTTATTATTAGGATAAACATTTTAAGGAAATACCCTATGGAACTTTGTGCCTCCCAAGCTGAATTTTAGAATGAGCATTCCTCCTGATTACAAAAGTTCATGGGATTTTTTCAATTCAAGAGCTAAAATTGAAGGTATGACACCAGCTGAATTATTGAGAGATCTTATTGATGACTACTTATTAGATTATGAGAAAGAGAGATTAGAAGCTGAACAAGAATTAGATGAAATAGCACCACTAAGAGATAAGGTTCCAAGAAAGGTTAAAGTTAAGAAACCAGTTAAACCAAAGAAGAAGTCCTTTTTAGCTAGAAGAGCCACTATAACAAGAAAGAAAGAAGAACCTGAAATTGAAGACATAACTATTCAAGATACTCCTAAATTTCGTTTTCTTGAGCTTGTTAGGTCATTGGATGAGGGAGAGGGGATTGACCCAGATACACTTGTTACTTCTGCTGATGAAGCGGGTATAGCCAATCCACGTTTACAAATGAATAAAATGATTCGCAGAGGAATATTATATATTCATGAAGGTAAAGTACAGGTTACCTAGATAGGTAAGAGAAATTTCATGGAAATATCAAAAGGCCAGTGGTTTATAATCATAATTCTTGTATTAAGTTTTATTGCAATGGCAGGTTTTGTTGCCTTTGCTCTTGCTGCTGTACTATCTTTTGGACCTGCTTATTTGTATCTTAAATCAATTAGGAATGCAGAGGAAACTGATAGAGAACCTTGGAGTGCAATAAGGGTTACATTTGTTTGGGGCGCTGTGTCAGGTGTATTTTATTCCATGATATTCAATACTGCCGGCGGTGTACTTGCTTATATTTATTCAGGTAATAGTGAAGAGTTAGCATTTGTACTAACTGCAGTAGTTGTTGCGCCTGTTGTGGAGGAATTCTTCAAACCATTAGTGCTGTTTCGCAATATTTCTGTAAAGGGGGAAATTGATGAGGTTGAGGATGGAATAGTATATGGTGCAGCATGTGGATTGGGATTTGGAGCTACAGAGAATATTCTTTATGGTCTTTCTGAAGGTGTAGTAGCTGGTGGTTTGGCTGGACTTATTTTTGTTGTAGTTTTACGTACAGTTTCTTCCATTTTATTACATCTTACTGCAACTTCATTTACGGGTTATGGGATTTCACGTTATATTGTAAATGAGGAGCCTTTTAGTGTAGTAGTAAAATATTACATTCTAGCAGTTCTAATCCATGCAGCTTGGAATGCAGCAGCAGTTTTAGGTAGTCCTCTAATCTTGTTATTCTCAATATTGTTAGCTATTGGTGGACTTGAGTTTTCAAAGAGAAGAATTAGAGAACTAGATTTAGAGGGATCAAATATTCAGTCACAATCAATAAGGGCACCACAGACAGATACAGATAGATGGAATGAATCAAGAAGTAAATGGGGTCAAAAAACTTCTAACTATGATGATAATACAGCACGACCGATTTATGAATCAGCTACAGACAGTCCAGCATCAACCATGTTTCAAGATGTTGATTGGAGGCAGGTACTGGGTGGCGGTGTTTTCCTTTTATTTATTTTTGCAGATATAATTTTTTAATGTGTACTATTCCGTACATAAATGCGGGCCAGTAGCTTAGCTAGGTAAAGCGATCGGCTCTTAACCGATCGACCGTGGGTTCGAATCCCATCTGGCCCGCCATTATGTGTAATACAAAGGGTATAGCCTGGTTATTCTCCCATGTTTTTCAATTTTAAGGAATGCTTTATCCACAAGAGTGTTAACATGGTAATTTATTTTCTGTCTACTCATGCTCAATTGTTTTGAGATCATGGACTGAGTTATTCCAGGAGTTCCTTTTACAATGTCCATAATGTTTCTTTGAGTTTCATTTGTAACTAAAGAGATTCGTGATATTTCTTGATTAGCTCCCATTGGGAAAAATAATCGTTGCCTTCCACTTCTATGTGAGGTTATAATATCATGATTTTCTAAAATATTAATGTGATGAGCTAATGTGCCGTTATGTAGACTGAATTTATCTTTTAGTTGCTTGAAATTAGAGCCAGGTTCGGCATATATATGCTTCAGTAGTTTTTGTCTTGTTGGCTCATCAGCAAGAGTGTCTTTTTGAAGTCGTGAATACAGAGGGATGAAGAAAAATTTCAGACCCAGATACTTTAGATTTTCAGAACGTTTTATTTGATATAAAATTCCAGCTACTGCTAATAAAATTAAACTTCTTCCCGTGTTTATTTCAGGTAAATTAATCAGATTGGAATCTTCCTTTACATTGTTTTCCGTATCAATTATCTTAATTTTAGACTCAATTTCTTTTTCAAATACTTCTCCATTCTTGGTGCTAACTCTTGCAACAATTGTTATTTCTCCAATGTTCTGAGGTTCATATGTAGTAGTAAGTGTCCACGTCTCTAAGTAATCTAATGTGTCAATTTTTACTTCTTCAATAATAGCTTCTTGGGAGTGTATTACAAAGTTAAGATCATTAACATAATATCCCTTATTTGTCAAGACAGTAGTACATTTAAGACTCTGACCTGCTAATAGTGCATATCTATCACAACTAATTTCAGATATCTCAATAGTTGGTACTAGATATGAAAAAACATATGTAAATATCCTATTCTCGTTGTTATTACTTACTTCTATGTTAAACTGGCTTCCTCCCTCTCTTGGGATAGTTTGTAATGGTTTAATTCTGATATCTATTGATTCTTCTTTGTTTGGTTGAATCTGTATTGTATCTATGCCTACTATTTCCGAAACAAAGGTTGGAGAATAAATGTAATTCAGATTGTACGTTTCAGTATAAAATCCATCATTCTTAATTGTGATAGTTAGTATTTTTTCATTACCGTCATCAAATATGATTGAAGGTGCAGTTATCCCTTCAATCGTAGTAATTTGGGTTTCTTCGTCAATTACTGAATATTTTACTTTATCCATATTTATCATAGAAATTATATTTCCAGTAAATTGAGATTCTGTCGAGAATTCTATGCCATTCTGAACACTATTTGTTTTTATTATGTAGTAGTCTATAGTTAATTCAGAAATTGTAAACTCATTAGAAATTTTTAATTGATTTATTTGTTCAGTATTAATTAGAATTTGTAGTTCATCATTTTGAGTTTCTATGGTTACTGGGTTTCCTTCCGCATGTAAATTTAAGTTCAATGGGCCATAATCGTAATTTGAGATAGAAATAAAAATCACTTTTTTATCGAAGAACAGATTTTTGTCAATAATGGTCGTTTCAAGTTCAATGAAATAATTTCCAGGTTCTAGATTTTCATTTATATTTATTTTGATGTTCTGTTTTTCCCCTGAACCAATACTTGATAGTTCAGCATAAGAATTGACCATTTCATTCTCAGAAAACAATTCTGCAACCATGCTAATATTACCTAATTGTTGATTGTAAATTCCAATATTTTCTGTTTCTATTATTATTTCAGTTTTTTCTCCTATTTCAAAAAAATAGTGTTGTTGAGTGATTATTGAAAGTGCATGTTTTACTGAAAGTTTTTCTAGGTATATTTCACTTATTTCCCAAAAATTTTCATTATCTGGTTCGTTGTCTTGTCCTCTTAGAAGAATGAATACTTCAGATTCTTCTGGTATTTCAAGACTAATCTTAGTTTCATCATTCACATTGTGCAATAATTGCCATTCAGTTCCATATAACTCTGATGCATTAAATTCGGAAGTAACTGAAATAGTGTAATTGGCAGTGTTGGTCTTTACATTTTGATATTCTAAATTTAGTATTGCTTTTGTAAGTCCTACTGTGTCAAAAGGTCCTAGGACTACTCCAGTATCATATTGTTCTTCGATGTTTCTTAATTCTAATTGACTATCATCAACATCGTATAGCCAGTTTGCATTATCAGAAGGGTCATAGTAATAATCAGCTATAATTTCGCTGATTTGATATTCTTGGTAGTCATAAAATGTAAATCCCTCATTTAGATAATATTCTTTTACTATTTCATTATTTTCTACTAAAAGTGTAAGATTAAAGGTATAGTCACCAGATATAGGGATATTAAAGTAAAAACTGTGGTTATAACTCTGGTCAATGTCGATATCAAAGAATGTAATTGGATTGCTTAGTGGTATGTTTTCTGTGAGATCTTCACTGTATATTGCTAATACTAAATTGCAATTTACATCATTTCCTTCATAATTATTAATTTCTACATTAATATAATTATCACTTTTGCTATTGTAATGGTTTATTTCTACAATATTTATATTGGTTTCTTCAGCACTTGCCGGAACGAGTGCAAAGAGAAAAACTATCAAAGACGCAACCAAGAGTAAGTGTAGGTGTCTCTTTGCACTCATGTTTGACATATTTAGTTTGTAGTATTAATAACTATAGGACATTTCTTTGACAATTATTGAGCTTAAGTTTGATTATTATTTAAGGAAAAAGGAAAATATATTCTTTTTTAATTTACAAATTCGAACAAAGTTATTTTGTAAACTATTAAATAAAGGACCAAATAAGATATGGATATGAGTACTGAAAAGAACATCAACAAGGTGGTATCAGCCATACCCTTACTTGTTTCTGTTTTGGTGTTGTTTGGCGGTGGTGTTCTAGGTACTTGGTTTTTAGTTGAGGAAAATGTTTATTATTTTGCTTATGAATCTTCCTCATCTGGTTTTTTAGATGGGAAATCTACATATGATTATTTTCTGACTGAAATGGCAGTGTCAGATACAAATGGGGAATATGATGTTGCATATGATGAGCAAAATTGCAATTGTGAGAATCGTGACGGAGTGTTTTACAATATCAAGCTTTTAATTTATTTAATTTCTTTTAGTTCACTTGTAAGTACAGGGATTCTTTTCGCTCGTGATTCTTCAGTAGTCAAAGAATTGGGATTATCAAGCGATAACGAACATCCAGTTAGTAGATTGGTTAGTCCAATCGGTAGGTTTTCTGCCCATGTTTCTACAGTTGTCCTTATTTTGTTCTTAGCAGGTTATATTGTCTTTGGAATTCCAGGGGCAATTGAAGCGGATTATGAGGGTACTTTGAAAGAATGCTTGTATGATTCTAATATGAGTATAGTGGGCAGTGAAGATTGCTTTGTAGATACTGTCAATGATCAGGCAGAACTTCACAGTAATTGGTCTCTAGGGTTAGCTCCTTTCATACTTATTATTGGAGTCTTGATTCCAAGTATATTTTCTGCATCTTCTGCTTTCGATGAAATGAATCTTGGTGATGGAATAACATCCTCTCAAGTTCCATCCGAGCCAGAATATTTTTTCGATCCTGATGGTCAAATCTTATTTGATATTAATACGGGTGAAATTGTAGCTTCTTTTGTGGGTGAAGATAGAGATTTCTTTTATGATGAAGATGCAATGATATTATTTGATGAGGAATCTGGAGATATACTTTTCAGTCCATCAGTAGATAATAAGGATAATTAATTATATTTTAGATTTAACTTAATTATATATTATAATCTAATTTAATTTAATATAGTTATTAAAGTACATCCTCAATGTGTATATATGAATAATCAAAGATTTGTTTCATTTGGAACTCTTTTTTTGATGGTTCTTCCTGCATTTTGTGGATGCATGGAAAGTGATTCAGATGATTCTTTTAATTTGGAATTCTCAGTTACTAATTTGGTTGGTGGAGAAGTTCAAACCCTTCGAATAACTAGTTCATCTAGTATGAGTGTATTAGTGCCATATTTGGTGTTTAATCCAGATACAAGTTATGTCCAGAATGGAACAATTTTGGATTTTGATTCGGCATACTCATCTCATACATTTCAGATCCTTGTTCCACCAAGTAGTGAGGAGTGTATTTTTTTGATGGGAGAATATGGTAGGGAAGAATGGCCAGTTCGTCACACGAATGAAAGTTGGAGAGAGTGGGTGGAGAGAGGAGGAAATAATGAGGGCCTAGAGAATGAAATTGGCGTTAGAATTAAATCTGATAATTCAACATTTCCAAGTCTTCAACGCTCAAATATTACAACAGGTTCGGTTAAATACGTATTTTTGGATGTTTTTAGACCAATTGAAGAGGGTTTATCCGTTGAAGATGGAGCTCTACACAGTTCAGGAATAGTTGATGGTTTGACAGTCTTTGAAATGATGGAAATAATAGGAGTAGATGGTGATTTCAATGATCTTTGGGGCCCATTTACAGAACCTCCATTACCATCTTACACGAATGCCTTGAATTTCTTTGCTAATGAATTAACTTCATATGGTTACAATTCAGAGATACATAATTACAGGACATCAAGCAGCCCCAGAGCTGAGAATGTTTGTGGTTACAAAGAGGGAACATTATATCCAAATGAATGGTTGGTATTAGGTGCCCATTTGGATGTTGCTGAACCAGGCAGTGGTCCTGGAGGCGGGACTAGTGTAGGAGCGCATGACAACAAAGCAGGAGTAGCTTTAGTGTTGGAAGCAGCTAGAGGTCTTGCACAGTTCGAGCACAGGCGTACAATTGTGGTTTGCTTTTGGAGTAATGAAGAGAATGGATATGATGGTAGTGATATGTGGATTGAAACTATTCCTGCAG
>CAZVIT010000007.1:0-25216 GCA_964626865.1 uncultured archaeon
TGAATCCTTTCCATTTGAATAATATCCTTCCATTGTAACAATTAGCCATCCATCTTCAGAGTAGCCTTCAATTTTCATTTCACCACCCTTTCCATCATATATTTTACTATCTTCTATACTGGCAAATGAGTCTAACGAAGCAATAATAAGTCCTACGGAAATTAAGCAAATAACAATTCCAAAGACTGCAATAGCTACACCAATTTTGTTCATAACTGATTATTAGGTATATCTATATAACTTATTTTCAAAAAATATTTTTAAACTATAAAAGATTGTTTTCTTTCATTAATTTCATGATATAATCCTTATTAATGTATATCGTAGCCCAGAGTATAATCACCCCAAATACAGTAAAAATTCCGCCTAATTGTCTTTTTTGTATACAGTCGTCACGTTCTTCCATAGAGCTCAAAGGAGGATCCATATACTGTAAACAACTATTAATTTCGTATGTTACTTCATTTAGTGGATTGTAGTAATCTTCTGTTGCACTGTTCCAGAATACAGCGCCAAAAATTAGCATGCATACTCCTAATGTGATTCCAATAGCTAATTTCCAAGAGTTTTCGAGTTCCACAATTACTAGAATAGGAAGCCCCTAATAATTTTTTCGAAAACATCCAAACTTAACTTTGCTATATTGTATAAAATAAACATGTTTTTCCTCAGATTTTTTTCAGATGAAATAGGCCAATAAAGGTAAGACAAGAATTTCCCAGGGAAGGAAAACAAACGCAAACTTAAGATAGCCTAACATATTCCACTTCAAGAAACATCATATATAAAGTTAACGGTATTTCTATTATATAATTAATTTACTTATTAGAGGATATATTATTATTTGTACTACAATATGTTAAATTATCAAAAAGGTGGTACACAAATAGAATAGTTCGGGGCAATTGGTAATATACACATTCTATTTGATAAATTGTGGAGAAAAATATTCTAGTTATTGGTGGAGGAGTTAATGGACTTTCTACAGGAATATGCCTTTTAGAGGATGGATGGAAGGTTACTATTTATTCTTCAGAATTTTCTCCGAATACTACTTCAGATGTGGCTGCAGCTCTTTGGTATCCTTTTTTGTCAGCGCCAGTTGAGAAAACAAATATCTGGGGTTCTCGTACATATGACATTTTGAAATTATTAGTTGCAGAAAAAGACGCAGGTATTGAGATGACACAGACATTTGAATATTTTCGTAGTCAACAACCAGACCCTTTTTGGATATCTACAGTGGACAAATTTGAAAGAATAACAGAAGATTTACCTTCAGACTATGTAGAATGTTTTTCATTTATGAGTCAGGTTATTGAGATGCCAATATACATGAATTGGTTGATGGACAGGTACAAGTTATTAGGTGGAAAATTGGAAAAACAGACAATAGATGATTTTTCAAAATTACCTGCTGAATTCTTGATAATTGTTAACTGCACAGGTTTAAGCTCTGGAGAACTTTGTAATGATTCAGAAGTATATCCAGTTCGCGGTCAGATTGTCAGAATAAAGCCGTTATTAAGTCAAATGCATTTGGATCAACAAGTACCTACGTTAGCATATATAGTTCCAAGAAGTAATGATATGATTCTTGGTGGTGTGGCTCAGGAAGGCAAATGGAGTCTTGAACCAACGGAAGAAGATAGAAATTTTATTATTGATAAATGTTCCAAGATAATTCCTGATTTGAAGAATGCCGAAATTATCGAAGACATTGTAGGTTTAAGACCAGGTAGAACTGAGGTACGTTTAGAAAAAGAGTTAATCTCTGGTAAAACTGTAATTCATAATTACGGGCATGGAGGTTCTGGTGTTACACTTTCATGGGGATGTGCTGAAGAAGTAGTGGAGATTGCAAATGAGTAAGGAGGCTAAAGGAACACACGATTATCTGGAAGATCCCAGAAATTCAGAAGTTTTAGTATACGTTAATGGCAAATTCTTTCCTAGGCAGGATGCTAAAATTTCAGTGTTTGATAGTGGTTTTCTTTTGGGAGATGGTGTCTGGGAAGGTATTCGTTTGCATAATGGTAAACTATTATTTTTAGAAGAACATCTTGAGAGATTATTTTGGGGCGCATCCAAGATAGATATGGATTTGGGTAAAACGTTGGGAGAAATAACTGAAATAGTATATGATACAATTATTAAAAATGATATGTTCACAGGTGTTCACTTGAGATTAATTGTTTCTAGAGGAGTTAAATCAACACCATATCAGGACCCTAGTTTCACGATATCAGAGCCATCTATAGTTGTGATTCCAGAGTACAAATTGCCTTCACCGAAAATCCAATCCTCGGGACTTAAGCTTGTTTCAGTAAATACGATAAGAGGAAGTGAATTGATTCAGGACCACAGAATAAATAGTTTGAGTAAATTCAATTGTATTCAAGCATGTATTGAAGCTAAAAGGAAAGGAGGAGATGAAGGTCTGATGTTAGATCCGCATGGTTATGTCTCAACTTGTAATTCTACTCATTTTTTTATAGTAAAATCAGGTTCTGTTTGGACATCTACAGGAAAGTATTGTCTGGGCGGAATAACTAGAAAGAATGTAATTGACATTTGTAATTCCCATTCAATTCCGGTCTATGAAAAAAATTTTACATTATCTGAAGTTTATGAGGCAGATGAGGCTTTTGTGACTGGAACTTTTGCAGGGATAATTCCTATTTATGAGATTGATAATCATGATATAAAAATTCTTGGCGCTAATTCTTTAGTCTCTAAGTTGCAAAAATATTATAATGATTTAATAAACTTAGAGAGCAGGAAATGATTCGCATAGCTATGTGGTCGGGGCCACGTAATATTTCTACTGCAATGATGCGTTCGTGGGAAAGCCGTTCAGATACTTTTGTCATTGATGAACCATTTTATCCTTATTATCTAAGTCAAACGAATGTAGAACATCCTGGAAGGGAAGAAATAATATCCAATGGAGAATTAGATGATAGTAAAGTTTCACATGGGTTAATTTCAGATATGAAAAAGGGCCATTCAATTTATTATCAAAAACATATAACACATCATCTTTTACCTTCAATTGATAGAGCTTGGATGAAAAATGTTGTTAATTGTTTTCTGATAAGAGATCCTCAGGACATGATTATTTCATATAGTAAAGTTCATCCGCATTTGAATATGCACTTATTGGGTCTTGTTGAGCAATATGAAATATTTGAATATGTTAAAGAAATCACGGGGGAAGTCCCTCTGGTTATTGATGCTAAGGATGTTTTATTGAATCCCAGGGATATTCTTAGCAAGTTTTGTCAAAATATTGGTATTTTTTTTTCAGAAGAGATGTTAAGTTGGCCAAAGGGTGAAAGAGAAACAGATGGAATCTGGGGGAAACATTGGTATAAAAATGTGGTAAATT
Organism: uncultured archaeon; assembly: GCA_964626865.1. GTDB lineage: Archaea > Thermoplasmatota > Poseidoniia > MGIII > CG-Epi1 > CG-Epi1. The sequence continues at coordinate 3,392 of CAZVIT010000007.1, forward strand.
CTACAGGTTTTAATAGGTACAAGCCCAAAACTGAGTTACTTCCTGAGAAATACGAGCAACTTTATTTGGAGTGTTTCTCGATATATGACAAGTTACACAAGTTGAGGATACAATAATGTCAGGCATAACTCCTAAACCATATTACTTTCTTGGTTTTGTTATTCCATTATCAGTAATAATGGGAAATTATGTTGGAGGGTTTTATGTGGCATCTGGCGCTTTCCTTGGCCTAGTTGTTTTTCCTTTATTAGATATATTAATGGGTGACGGTAGAGATAGTAATCCAGAGGATGCCTCCCCATTTTTCTTTGATGGCGTTTTGTATATGCACGTTTTATTTCAATTTATAGCAATATCTTCTTTCATTGTATTTATTTTATCAGAACCTGATTTAAATTTCATGATTTTATCAACTTTATCCACAGGTTTGAGTACAGGAATATCTGGAATTGTAGTTGCACATGAGTTAGTCCATCGTAAGGGCTTTCCAAAATATTGTGGGTATCTACTCCTTTGGACAGCAATCTACATGCATTTTGAGACTGAGCATGTTAGAGGGCATCACAGGTATGTGGGTACTGATTTAGATCCTGCATCAGCAAAGGAGGAGCATGGTTTACTCTATTTTGTTCTGACTACAGTTCCAAAACAGTTCATTTCATCTTGGAGATATGGGGTGCAAAGGAGTAATTCTTTCTTTTTTCATAGTTTAGGTTTATTTCTTTTAATTGAGTTGGCTACTTTATTTTCTATTTATCATATTTTTGGATTAACACTACTTTTGGCTTTCATAGGCCAGAGTGCTGTAGCAGTATATCTTTTAGAATATGTAAATTACATTAGACATTGGGGACTTAGGCGTGATGTTAGCGATAAAGTAACTTCTCAGATTAGTTGGCAGTCTAATGCACGTTTAAGTCGTTTTGTTTTAGTTGAATTGACAAGGCACCCCGATCATCATTTATTTGAATATAGGCCATATCACTCATTACGTCAATATGATAACGCTCCGACACTACCAAGCGGATATTTTGCTTGTTTTTATTTAGCTCAAATTCCATTTATTTGGAGAAGAGTTATGAAAAATCGTATTCCCGTAGCTGATTAGTTAATTTATATTGCCTACTATCTGAGGTTTCATGGGCAAAGAAATAACCTTATCTAATGTTGATAAATATTTGAAGAAATTTAAGTCTAATTCGCAGGCAAGAATATCAATGAACGCATCTACAAGGACAGATATTCGCAAATTGGCAATGAATTGGGAGGCTTTTAGAGAGATTGACCATACATTTTCTAATCAAGTAAAAGGTGAAATGAAGGCTACAAGCCAAATGAGAAGTGGGAGATGTTGGGGCTTTGCGGGTTTGAATTTACTAAGGATTTATCTTGGGAGGAAGTATAAGTTAAAGAATTTCGAATTTTCTCAAAATTATTTTATGTTTTACGATAAATTAGAGAAAGCAAATTATTTTCTGGAGAATATAATTAAGACATCAGAAGAACCTACAGATTCTAGGTTAGTTATGCATTTACTTGATAGTCCGATTCAGGATGGAGGTCAGTGGGATATGTTTGTTAATTTGTTGATGAAATATGGTACAGTTCCAAAGAAGGTGATGGCTGAAAGTTATCATAGTAGCCATTCAGCCCAGATGAACAAGTTAATTACAAGGAAGTTAAGAGAATTTGCTAAAGAACTTAGGGCGAGCATAAAATCCGGTAAATCTAGCACTCAGGTAGGTAGAATGAAAGGAGACATGCTATCTGTAATTTACCAAATGCTGTGTATAAATTTGGGTACACCACCAGAAAAATTTGACTGGTCTATAAAGGATAAAAAAGATAAATTCCAGAGATTTACAGATTTAACTCCGCAAACTTTCTTTAAAAAGCATGTTGATATAAATTTGAATGATTTTGTTTGTTTGATTAATGATCCTAGACCTTTCACAGATTACAATAAGACATATACGGTTGATTATTTAGGAAATGTTTATGGAGGAAACATTATTAGATACCTTAATCTTAAAACAGAGGAATTGAAAAAATATACAATTAAGTCAATTAAAGCAGAGGATCCTGTATGGTTTGGGTGTGATGTCGGTAAATTCTTTACAAGGCAATTTGGAGTTATGGATACAAATTTATTTGAGTTTGACAAATTTTATGGTACTACTTTTGGAATGAACAAATCCGAGAGATTGGAATTTGGAGACAGTGTAATGACTCATGCCATGTTATTCACGGGTGTTGATTTGAAGAATAACAAGCCAATTAAGTGGAGAGTTGAGAATAGTTGGGGTGCAGACCATGGTGAAAAAGGCTTTGATATTATGACTGATCCATGGTTTGATCAATTCATGTATGAAGTTGTAGTACACAAGAAACATTTGACTAAAAAATTGGTAGACTTATACAAAACAGAGCCAATTAGTTTGCCACCATGGGATCCTATGGGCTCTTTGGCAGTATAAGGCAAAAACAGTCGATATCTTTATAGACTCAGTTCTATCAAAAGGAGTAACCCATGAGCTATGTCAAAGAAGCTTTTGATAGAGTTAAACTTAGAGACCCAGATCACCAAGAGTTTCATCAGGCAGTCTGGGAAGTTTTAGAAACGCTTGAACCGGTCTTTGATAAGCGTCCAGAATATAAGGATGCAAAAATCTTAGAGAGGCTTACTGAGCCAGAGCGTATAATTACCTTTAGAGTTCCATGGGTTGATGATAACGGTGCTGTTCAGGTTAATAGAGGAATGAGAGTTGAGTTTAACAGTGCAATAGGCCCTTACAAAGGAGGATTGAGATTTCATCCCAGTGTAAACCTAGGAATCATTAAATTTTTAGGTTTTGAACAAATATTGAAAAATGCTTTGACTACTAGACCAATTGGAGGTGGAAAAGGAGGTAGTGATTTCGATCCTAAAGGAAAATCAGATTTGGAAGTTATGCGTTTTTGTCAATCCTTTATGACTGAATTATTCAGACACATTGGTGCTAACATAGATGTTCCTGCAGGAGATATTGGTGTTGGAGGTAGAGAAATAGGATTCTTATTCGGACAGTATAAACGTTTGACTAGGAAGTGGGAAGGTGTTCTCACAGGTAAAGGATATGGTTGGGGAGGTTCTTTGATTAGACCTGAAGCTACTGGCTATGGTCAAGTTTATTTCTTGAGAGAAATGTTAGCATCCAAGGGTGAAAGCATTGAAGGTAAAGCCTGTGCAATCTCGGGTAGCGGTAATGTTGCTCAATTTTGTGCTAAAAAAGTTTTGACATATGGTGGAAAGGTAATTACTATGTCGGATTCTGGAGGTTATATTTTTGATAAAGATGGTATTGACGAAGGTAAACTTGCTTGGATTATGGACTTAAAGAATAATCGAAGAGGAAGAATTAAGGAATATGTGAAAGAATATTCTGGTGCAGTTTATCATGAAGGTAAGAGACCTTGGGGTGAAAACTGTGATATTGCATTACCAAGTGCAACACAAAATGAAATTGAAGAAGAAGGAGCTAGAAATTTAGTTAAGAATGGATGTATGGTTATTTGTGAAGGTGCAAATATGCCAACTTCTCCTGCAGCCTATGAAATATTAAGCAAAGCAGGTATTTTGTTTGGTCCAGCTAAAGCTGCAAACGCAGGTGGTGTAGCAGTATCAGCATTAGAGATGTCTCAGAATGCAGCTTTTGATGAATGGACTTCTGACAAAGTTGATGCTAAGTTAGAGCAAATAATGACTGGAATACATAAACAGTGCGCAGATGCTGCTGATGAATATGGTCACAAAGGCAACCTTGTAGTTGGCGCTAATATTGCTGGTTTCTTGAAAGTTGCAGATGCAATGCTTGATCAAGGCGTTGTGTGAAGCAAAAAGCTACAATAGCGTTATTCATAGTCACCATTATTTGGGGATGTACTTTCCTATGGTTGAAAAGAGCACTTGATAGTGCCGCTTCGGTATCAACGTCACAAACTAATGTAGTAGCAACTCTTTTTGTAACGTTAAGATTTGGTTTGACTTTACCTATATTTTTGTATTTTACTCCTAGCATTAGGAAAAACCTGGGAAATTATCGTTCATGGTATGATGGAGCAATTTTAGCCATATTTATGTTGGGAGGTTTTGTATTCCAGATGATGGGCCTTGAGGGGATTTCTCCTGCCGTTTCAGCTTTCCTAACTAGTCTTTATGTTATCTTTACAGCCTTAATTTTGGCGTATTTGGCAGGTCGTTTTCAAAGTAGAAGTTTACTTTTTGGTGTTATTCTTGCAACATTTGGTGCTGGTTATATCCAAGGCCCACCAGAATTACATTATGATATTGCAGAGTGGTTGACAATTCTTTGTGCACTTATGTTTGCAGGACATATAATTTTTACAGATATAATTACTAAACGTATTGATCCAATGACTGTAACTTTTACATCTATAGCTATATCAACATTGATGGCTCTTTTCTTATTAAATTATTTTATGTTTGTTAATGATTCTAATGTCAATATTTATTCTATGATTGTTAGGACTGATTTCTTAGTTCCTTTGTTGCTATCATCTTTTTTTGGTACATTTGTGGCACTTTCTCTGGTGAATTACTATCAGAAGTACATAGATCCAGTCAGAGCAGCTATTCTGTATGCTCTAGAACCGGTATGGGCTACAATATTTGCAGTGGGAACTGGTGTTACAATTTTCAACTATTGGCTCCTTATTGGAGGTTCGTGTTTGCTTGTTGGTAATTTAATTGCTGAATTAGGTAATCAGAGAGTTTCGGAATAGCGTTTTGATACTTCAGCCCAATTAACAACATTAAAGAATGCGGAAATATAATCCGCTCTTAGATTTTGATAATTTAAATAATATGCATGTTCCCACACATCTATTCCTAAAATGGGAGTTTTTCCACATCCACCATATTTACTTCCCATTAGAGGATTATCTTGATTTGCTGTAGAACATATCATCAATTTTCCATTATCAGAGCATAACCATGCCCATCCAGAACCGAAGCGCGTCATTCCAGCGTTTTGGAATTTTGCCTTGAAATCGTCTAAAGATCCAAATGCATCTAGTAAGGCTGTATTGAGATCAGAACTCATTTCACCATTTACAGGCCCCATAACTTCCCAAAACAGAGAATGATTGAAATGCCCTCCACCATGATTTCTTACAGCTCCTCTTTGTTCATCAGGTACAGAATCTAGGTCTGTTATCAATTCTTTTACTGTTTTTCCTTCAATACCTGCAGCTTCAACTGCCCCATTCAGCATGTTAACATATGCAGCATGATGTTTATCATGGTGTATACGCATTGTTTCTTCATCTATGTATGGTTCAAGCGCGCTGTAGTCGTACGGTAAATCTGGTACTTCAAATGTCATAATCTACTTAATAAGAGATATGATAAAAAACTTGACTACAAGTTTATCTACTCTATATCTTCTTTCATTAATAATCTTGTTGGATATGCTAATTTGACATTTTGTTCTTCAAATTGTTTTAAAATTTCTTTAACGTAATATGATTTTGTACTTCTCATTAGCGGTGCGTTAGGGACATAATACCTGACTTCCATAATCACTTCCTGATCTCCAAAATCTCTCAATACAATCTGTGGAGGTTTTGGTTTTTCTTGGCAAATATCTTTATGGTTTTTTGCAATATCCTCAACAATCTTTTCTCCACGAGTTACATTGTCCCAGGTTGGTACTAATCCTAATCTTATTCTTACTCTTAGGTTTCGGTCATCACTATGATTGAAATTGGCAATCGTATCTTTGGTAAATAGTTTGTTTGGTACCGTAAGGAGGACTCCATCAGTCGAACGAACTCTTGTTGTCCTAAGTCCAATTTCTGTTACATCCCCCCAGCTTGAATATAGGCTACCAATCTTTTTTGGTAATAATATTCGGTCTCCTTCCCTAAAAGGCCTGTCTACCATAAGGAAGATACCAGCTATAATGTTCTCAATAGTATCTTGGGCTGCAAAGGCCATTGCTAAGCCTACAATTCCTAGAGCTGCAACAATTCCAGTAACATTTATTCCTAGTTCATTAGCAGCTGTCAAAATGATTATAGCCCATAGTGTAACACTTGCTACTCTGTATAGAAAATTCTCGATACCCTTGTCTATGTAATCGTATTTGTCAAAGACTCTTTTAAGATAACCCAGAACTATTCTTACTACAGGTATTCCGATAAATATTGTTAATAGTGCAGCTATGGGTCCAAAATCAGTAACATCTGTAGCACAAGCCAATGTTGGCTCCAAATCGTTTGGAAAATTTTCTAGACATGTCATGACATTCTGCCAGCGTATGTCTATAAAATGCCTTTGGTGAGCACGTCTTTAAATCATACGGCCCAATAAAGTTTCATGGATATTTCAAAATACAGGAAAGATTTTCCATTATTGAATAAGAAAAATTCTACAATTTATTTGGATAGTGCCTGTATGACTCTAAGACCTCAGGAGGTTATTGATTCAATTAATGAATATTATACAGAATATCCAGCATGTGGGGGTCGTTCAGTTCATAAACTTAGCTGGCAAGTTACTGAGAAGTTTGAGATTGCACGTGATAGTCTTCGTAAATTTGTAGGTGCTGAACAGTCTTCAGAAATAGTTTTTACCAAAAATGCTACAGAAGGAATGAATATTGTAGCAAATGGTTTAAAACTCAAGGAAGGAGATCAAGTTTTAACTACAGATAAAGAGCATAATGCAAATGTGGTTCCTTGGCATCATTTGTCCAAGTATAATGGTATCAAGTATGATGTTTTACCGTCTAAAGATAATTATTACTTTGATATTGAAGCTCTAAAAGAATCTTTAAATTCAAAAACAAAGCTTTTCAGTTTTGTTCACACTTCAAATCTAGATGGTTGCACTAACCCGGGAAAGGAAATAGTGGAAATTTGTCACGATAAGGGCGTCAAAGTAATGATGGATATTGCTCAGTCAGCACCTCATAAGGAAGTAGATGTAATTGACTTGGATGTGGATTTCGCTGCAGCAAGTGCTCATAAATTTTGTGGTCCAAGTGGAATGGGAATTTTATATGGAAAATATGATGAATTGGAAAGTTTGGTTCCAACGTATGTCGGAGGTTCAACTGTAACTAATACAACATATAAAGATTATAAATTATTACCACCACCTTCTTGTTTTGAGGCAGGGCTTCAAGATTATGCTGGAGCTATAGGCTCAGGTGTAGCTGCTGAATATATTATGAAAGTTGGCAGAGATAATATTCAAGAACATGAAAATAAGCTTAACAGAATAATGACAGATAAGTTAAAGGATTTAGATGCTATAGAGGTAGTAGGCCCATCTGATGTGGGACATAGAGGAGGTATTCTCTCTTTTAACATAAGTGGCTGGGACCCTACAGAAGTGGCCATGCATCTTGATGAAGAATATAATATTGCAATAAGAAGTGGTATGCACTGTGTACATTCTTGGTTCAATTCAAGAGGGATTAATGGTACTGCAAGAGCAAGTGCTTATCTTTACAATAATGAAGAAGATGTTTTGTCTTTTGCATCAGCAATTGAAGAGAGCATCAAAAATAAGTAAGTAAAGGCAAAATTATTTACTTTTATTTACCATAGGTCTGCTTGAACCACATTCAGGACATAATTGACTATCGTCTTTGTATTTATGTTTACAAGCAGGACATTTGTCTGTCAATTCCTTTTTTCCTTTAATAAGTGATTTATTTTTTTCCGCAGTTACTAAAGTAATTTCTCCTTTCTCATTTTTGGCAATTTCATATCTTCCAGACCCTCCCATTTTCATTAATACTTCAGGTGGGAAGGAAACAGTTCCTAGTTCATCTACAATCAATTCTCTGGTTCCTTCTAGGTCATCTACATCAAGATTAGTACCGTGTTCAGCTACGAATCTTCCATCACGCAATTCTAGACTGCGATCACAAAATGCAGCCACTTCATCGCTGTGTGTTACAATTAGGAATGCAACTCCTTTCTCTTTGTGCAATTTTCCAAATAATTCTAGTACTTCTCTACTTGTTATAGGATCTAAAGCACCTGTAGGCTCATCTGCTAGAATCAATTTAGGATTTGTAACTAAAGCTCTTGCAATAGCAACACGTTGCTGTTCACCTCCAGAGAGTGTTGGAGGTAAGCTGTAAATTCGATCTTCTAGACCTAGCTCAACTAGTATTTCCATGGCTTTTCTTTTTGCTTCATTTGGGCTAAAATCTTTGTGTCGCAAAGCTTGGGCAACGTTATCAATTGCATTTAGGTCTGGGAGAAGGTTTCCCTCTTGGAAAATAAAAGAAACGGTATTTTGTCGCATTTTAACTAACTCGGTTCCAGTGCGTCTTGTGGATGATATTCCATCTAAGATCACACCTCCTGCAGATGGTTTCATTAAGACTCCTAAACACTTCAATAAAGTGGATTTTCCAGAACCAGATGGGCCGACGATTGCTACTGCTTCTCCTCTTTTAACTGAGACATTCAAGCCTCTTAGAGCTACAACATTTCCGTCTTCTGCTGTAGAGTCATAGACATGGTACAATCCTATTGCCTGAAGAATTGCATCCTTGTCTATTTTATCGTCCATCATTTGCTCTGAGAATTTTAGTGCCTTAATTTCCTCATTAGTGTCATTTTCTTCTTTTCCTTGCCCGGTTGTATGATCGAATAATTTTTCAGTCATTTTACTCTCCCTTAAGCACTACGGCCAAATCAGCTCGCAAAGCTCTCCTAGTTGTTAATACCAAAGCTATGACAACTACAGTCATAACTCCTACGGTAACTTGAGTAATAACCCACCAAGGCCATTGTAATATTCTGCTTATTACAGCTTCTTCACCAGTCCCTGAGAATAACTGGAACAAGAAACCGAATATGTTGAAAAATCCATTAAATGCAAGAGATAACCCCATCCCCAAAATTATTCCTAGGAACATTGAAAAGAAAACGATTGACAATATTTCGAAGAGCACAAGTCTAATTATTTGATTAGGGCTTGCACCTATTGCTTGTAGGATAGCTAACTCTTTCTTCTTTTGGTTTAATACAAGTGATAAGAAGACAAAAGCCGATGCAATTGCTGCAGCGCTTGCCACGATATACTGAAGTGTAAATAGTCCTTGGGTTCCAAAAATAATTCCTCCATTTCTCTCTACATTTTCATGTGAGGTCTCCCAGTCATCAGCTCCTTCAAATCTAGAATCTGCAGCTATCAGTAAAGCTAGAACTTGAAGTTCCTCGTTATTCAGCCCATCTATGTCCACTATCCAAGTAGTTGCTCTTAAGTTATTCACAAATTGATTTCCTACTAATTCTCTGTAAGCCTGCTCATTTATTATCAAATAGTTATTCATTTCATTTGTTGCTATTCCAGGTATGAATTCGTGAATTCCAATGTACCTAATTGATGTTTGATAAGGAGTTATTTGTACCTCAACAGACGCAGGAAAGAATACTGGCTCTAATAATGGCGTAGGATTTTCGCTGAATCCAGAATTACAATTATTAATTTCATTTTGCGCAGTTCCATCGGGGCATATTGCACCGTCAAATTTCGGAGAGGTGAAATTAGTATCGTAATATGAGTAAGCTCCTGAAAGGTTTGCATTTGTAAAGTCTATATTTGCAATATTCTGGGAAGTTGTTACAAATATAGTATTAGTTAAATCAGCTCCAGAAAAATTCGCATTTCTTAGATTTACGTTAAAGAACAATGATTCATTCAAATTAGAATTAGCGAAGTTTACTCCTGATAGGTTAGTATTAGAGAAATCAGTTCTAGAAAAGTTTCTGTTACTCAAATCTTGATTTGATAAGTCTATATTTGACCAGTTTCTATTCATAATATTAGTATAATATGCAAACGCCTGTTCTAAGCTCATAGTGGCGTTTGGATCTAAATTAGTATCTACATAGTCAGTTTTTTCCCAAGTAAAATTTACTACTTCAGACTCTTTATCACTTGCTTTGTATAATTTATCATCTGAATCTCCAAATCTGCCTGACCCTTCTAAATCGAGTGAAAAGGCCATATCTGACCCAGCTGAAAAACCTCCATTCTCATACGCAGATATGGCTTCAGTAATATCTTTTCCAGGAATTGCTTGCGGGAACCATTTGAGAATGTCTTCACTTCCATTCATAAGAACGTAAGCATTAACGTCAGTGCCATCTTCAGATTCCAGAGGAATCATAGGTATTGTCAACGCATTAACAGTGATATCCATGGAACTGATGTTTACTATAGTTTCTTCAATTTCTCTAGAGGTCATAGGCTCTGTAGAATAAATCTTGATATCACTACCAATTTGTAAATCTGCAGTACGTTCGTCAACAAGAGAGCCCGTATATCCTTGTACTGCAGCAAGTGTAACTATTGACAAAGTTAAAATCATTATTAGAGATAGCCTTGTTGTTGATTCACTTGAGCCAGTGTTTTGTAATCCACGCTTTACATCTGAAAGTAATGGCGTCCTTTTGAAGAAGAATAACATTATTTTTGGTCCATATGCACCAAGTCTTGAGAGAAGTAGGGCACCACCTATCCAGAGCATGAATGGTCCAAAAATATTAACTAAACCACCCAAGAACCAATTACTAATTATTCCAGTACCTCCAGTTGTTAATTCCTGATATGTATCGATAGCTCCTAAAGTGCCTACAAAAAGCATAAGCACATGAAGCCACGTTTTTGGTTTTCCAGATTGTGCTGTTTTCTTTACTCCTTCATCTATTTCCATTTCAAGGAATGCTTTAGTTCGGGTTCTTCCAAATAGTAAAGCAAGTCCTAAGGTAGCCAATATTGTAAAGATAGTAGCACCAAGGCTTAGTACGGGGTTTATGTCTACATCTAAACTCTCGAATTGCATAAAACCAACACTTGATAGTATGATAGGTACTGCAAAAAACGCTAATATGTAACCAGCAACCCATGCAACTGAAGAAATCACAAACAGTTCAAAAAGGACCATACCTTTCAGTTTGTCGGCAGTTGCTCCAATTGACCTATGTATACTTATTTCTCTTCTTCTTTGTTCCAATGAAAGTTCTAATCCATAGATAAGTAAATACAGAGAAAGAATTACGACAGGTATCATTAATATATAATCGAAAACTTGTACAAATCCTAGAACAAACTCAAGCCAAAGAATTGTTCCGCTTATTATGTCAACATAAAATATTTTCACATTGCCATTGTCGTAGGTCTCCTTTTGCATGTCATTTGATATTACATTTAACCAGTCTTCAGCAGCAGATATAGAGGATGTTGGCAACAGGCTTCTATCTACAGTAATTCCCAAGTAGACATGATCCTTATCGATTAAAGTGATTTGTTGTTCTTCGCTTAAAAGAGTCCATGTAGTGTAAATTGGGTTGGCAGCAAGGACGGGATTTCCTTGTGGCCATGGTTCATAAATTCCTAAAATTGTAACGTTTTGTAATGACATTTTTACCTGACAATACATGAGTCGATATTCTTCTCCTTCAATTATTTCACCAGGACAATCTTCGTCCTCCATTGCTCCAGGAAGACTTCTTTCGTACGTATAAGTGAATGTTAGAGTATCAAGTTTGTCTCCCACCTCAGCACCAGCTGCTGACGCAATGTCTAATGGAATGTAAATTCCTCTTTGGCTATCAACTTCCTCGTGTGTTTTCCATTCTCCCATCTCGTAAATTATATTTTTAGATAAGCGCTCTGCGAGGACCCCATCAAAAGCTTCGGGACCTAGGAATGAAATAGCTCTTATGTTTACTACTGGAGGTCCAGTGGTATATTCATAATCCCACAAGTCTTTGGTTTCCCATTTTCGTTCAGTGTTTGACGACTTAATTCCCTCCATAAACAAAGGTGATGCATAAAATGCAGCGTCATTTCCCCAACTAATCTCACTATGTAATCCACTTTTACCTAATACAAGCGTACAATCATTGAACTCATCTCTTAAGATTACTTCGTCACACATTTGTTGAAGTATAGCTGTGTCATTTGTCCAACCTGTTGTACCTTGTTCCGGGGCGGATTTGAATTCTATTTTTGAATCAAAAACTGTTTGTTCGATTGACTCCTCTAGAAAAGCTTGTGAAAGTCCTACTCCATAAATTAAAACTAAAGTAATAACTAAACTAGCTAAGAAAACCCCTGCAAATACAGCTAATCCTCTTTCTTTATCTCTCCATGATGTAAGTGCAGCAATGCGTAAGTTGTCAGGTAAATCTCTAACCTTCATTTTATTTCGATTGAATAAGCTAATCCACCAATTTACTGTCAGGAAAAATGGAATTTTCATCATTTTTCACCCTTCTTATCAAGTCCCCATGCAGATTTAATGTCGCTAGCTGCTACCACACCATCTTTCAGGAGTAACATTCTATCAGCTTGGCTTGCAAGATTTGGATCGTGTGTAACCATCAATACAGATATTGGATTGGAACTCTTAGTTAATATTTTGAATAATTTCATAATGTCGCTACCGCTCTCTGCATCTAAGTTCCCTGTGGGTTCATCAGCTAATAGCAATGGTCTTGATCCTGCAATTGCTCTTGCAACTGCAACTCTTTGGCGTTGACCTCCAGAAAGCTGTTCAGCACCAAAGTTAATTCGATCTCCTAAACCTACAGTTGTAAGAGCTGTTTTTGCTTTTTCTTCAGCTTCAGATTGTTCGAATCCTGATATTTCGAGAGCCATTGCAACATTGTCTAGGGCAGTTAAGTGCTCAATTAGGTGGAAGTCTTGAAAGATCCATCCAATGCCTTTTCTCCTGACATTGACAACTTTGTTCGGTTTCTTAGTTCCATAAATAAATTTATTTGAATTTCCATTTTTACCATCCCCGTCAAGATTGTTGTTTAATTTTTCTTCCAGTTCAATTTTACCAGAGTCTGCTGGCAGCAATCCTCCGATGATATTTAGTAAAGTTGATTTTCCACAGCCAGAAGGACCCATGAGGGCTACTAATTCACCTTTTTTTATTGCTAGATTTACTCCCTTAAGAACTTCTATTCTTGTGTTAAAGGTTTTAGAGCCAAAACCTTTCTCTAAATTTTTGACTTCGAGTAATTGCACATTTTTTGATTAGTATTGTTCTATAAAAAAGGTATTCATATGATGCCCAAAATTAGTTTGATTGAACTTTTTTGGTTAATTTTCCAGTATATTCATTTATGGCTTCTTCCATACTCATTTTTCCTATCAGAATATTATTTGCAGTTTCTTTATCAACAGTAATAAGTCCTTTTGATAATCTTCGTGATTGTTTTTGTATCCACGCTATTTCTCCCTCTTTTGGAAGATACTCAGCAGGTTTCTTTCCATTTCCAAACCGAGAACCTATTCTTATGGCTGCTTCGATATGGCTTCCACTTCCACTTCTCTTTTCATCAACAAATAGAATTTTGTTTTCAAACATGTTTAATGTTTGTTCTATCCTATTTCTGTGCGGAGGACTTCCAATTCCTATTTTTATTTGTTCAATTCCTATTTCCCTATCAATTGATTTAACAATCTTAGCCATTTGTTCAATATTATCAAATTCATTACAAAATAGGACATGGTTTTTTGATAAAACAGCAAGGCCACATATACCTCCAGGATCTATGCCTAATGTCAAATTACGCTTATTATAATAGGTAGATCTTATTTTCAGTTTTAATATATCTAAATCATCAGGAATTGTATAAGGTGTTATGCAGTTTTCTAGGATTTTATTCGTTACAATAATATCTACTTCGTGGTCAAATTTAGGAATGTTCTTTAGATGTTTCAAGTTAAATTCTGAATTTTTTATCTTACGTGTTATTTTATTAAGTAATGAAAAGTTGTCGACGAAAATTCCAACTTTCATGGTTTTGTCCACTTGAGGCTAATCCAATAATTTTTGTAAGCTAGTACTATTATTTTATTCACTCCATGTCCCACACGAATCATTCGGGCGACATCCAACCAATTATGGTTTCTTTCTGTGATGTGTATCAACCATGGAGCATGTTCTGATTCATAATTGTACACTCTGTAATGCGTTCCAAATTTGAGGCCGGAGTTGATTTGATATCCTTTTTCAACCAATTCTTTCATTTTTGGGTCCTTGTTTGTGTTTGTTACATCCATTTTTAATTTTGTTTGTGGCCATTTTATTAAATCAGATATGTAATAAACAACATCACCTTCGTTATCCACAATCCCTATTTGTGTTCTTCTTTCTAGTCCAATCTCTAATTCTTCTATTACTTTACTGAAGTCTATATTATCTTGAAAATAATAGCTATAGACTACTGCAGAAGGTGCATTCTTTGTTGAAGTTTTTCTATCATAAAGTCTTAGACCATGGTCATCAGATTTTACTACGAGACCACGTTCTTTCAAATCTCTGTACGTGCAATAATTTAAGTTATCTTTATTGAAATCATTTATTTCTTTTTTGGATAGTAAAATATCTTTCCTGTCGTTAGAGTATAGTGCTTCATAGCTTGTCAGAAGCAGATTACCTCCACTTTGTGGCGTTCCAGTATTTCCTTTATTGTATATTTGAGCAGCTATTTTCTTGTCTGTTACAATTATGTTACTATCAATTCTTTTGTAAGTCAGACCTTCACCCCTTTAACTAATTTAACCTTTCCAGCATCACTTAGCATTCTTGCATTGTATATGGGAATTGATTCAATATCTCCATTTTTCAGAGTATAATTTTTAGCATCCATACCTGTGAAAGTAGGTAAATCCTCGAGAACCTTAACATTTAGATATTCAGAATTTTCAGGTTTCTTTTCTACTTTCACTTCAGGTTTCTTTTCTACTTTCACTTCAGGTTTCTTTTCTACTTTAGGTATAAATTCAAAATCTGTACTAAGTAGGGTGTTTTCACGATGTTTTTCAATCACAGAACAGATCGATTCCAAATACTCGGTTTCATTTGAGTGTACGTTATTTGTATCTGGACTTTGACCATTAATCTTTTCTCGTGCTAAATTGGTTAATTTTCTCTCACGTAGTTTATGTAAGTCAAGTTTTAAGTCCATTAATTTTCTCATGTCTGAGTTGCTTTTTTCTAATCTTTTAACATTGTCTTTTGAGTTTTCTATAATTTTTCGAATTTGGCTTTCTAAGTTATTTATTTGTTCATAAAAACGGGGGTGTATCTTGGTTAATTTACCTTCTTTTCTTTCTTTTAATGTTTGGACTCTCAAGTCCCTGAGAGTTAATAATTCAACAACCATTATTTTCCCATTTTGAAACCCTAATAAGAATCTTTGCCAGTAAAAGTCTTTTATCTATGCAGTTAGATGAGAGTCATGAAGAAGTGCCCAGTCTGCGCTGTAGAGGTGGAAGATACTGCACCATTTTGTAATATTTGCGGTGTTAATTTGGCAGGGGCAAAGGATGTGGGTCCTTCTCAAGTTGAGACTCCAGTGGTTAAAGATGAAGATACTTCTGATGTTTCTTCTGTTACACCAGTACCTTCAGTTTCAACAGGGCGTTCAAGGTCTAGTTTTTATCTACCAGCTTTACAATTTTTGTTAGCCGTAGCCTTACTTGGTTTGGTTCTTTATTATACAACATCAGATGTCCCTAATCCTGAATCCAGTGTAGGCGAAGGGGTTACATATGAGGATTTAAGAAATTACACAACATATAATGAACCACTAACTTGTCCAGGGTGGGGTGAGAGTGATTCAAAAGGTAATGATAATGGTTGTCCTTTAGTTCTTAATTCTAATTGGGATACCAGTAATTTTAATGTTAAAACGCATGAGTATCAAACTATTTTAGGAATCATTGTTTTGATGTCTCTCTGTATACTAATCCAAGCACGCAGAATTAGTGATAGCAATATCATGGCTCCGTTATTTTTAATGCTGATTGTTCTTGGAATTGTCTATTTGTTTATGGGTAAAGAAGAAAATCCTTTGGAAGGTTTTGAAAGTACCTTAGGAGCAACGTCAGGACTTGTTATAATTGTCGTTTCATATATTGTTTTTCTGTATGCTGTAACAGGTAAAGATATTAGTGATGCTCCTTTATCAACAATTTATTCATTTATTGGCGCAGGTTCTCTAGTATTTACAGCCTTGCATCATAATTGGGTAAGGGGTCCTTGGCTATCTTGTGATACATCTCTAAAATCTTTTGATTCTTCTTTGGAACAAGCTTGTACTGAAGTAGGGGGTGATGTTCAATATGCCTATATTGATTTACAACCAATTGAGATGCTGATATTATTGGCAGGTATATTATTCCTTTTGTTAGGGATAGCAGGATATATTCTGCAAACAGTTAGACTAAAAGATATGGAAGAAGCAAAATACTTCTTTATGATCTTGATGGGATTATCTTTACAATTTATAGTAGTTGTCTGGAATTTGGTCAGGAACAGTGCAAATTTTAACTTCGAACAAGGAGATATTATTCTGACCGTACTTTCTGTCTCCATTTCATTTATTGGAATGTTTTTGTTTTATCGTAAAAGAAAATCTGAACAAAGTATGGAGGGTTTGGCATACTTTGGTTTGTTTGTCTCAGGTATAGGTACATTATTTGCTACAATGATAGCTCCAGCACTTCTTTCAGGAACTGATGTTTCATCACCTGAAAGCACTACTGAATGGATAATGTTTGGTTTACCGTTGGCTGTAGCAGCTGGCGCTGTTTGGTATGGAATAAAATATGGTACTGAGAAATTTAGAGATAGGATGGTTGAAATGCAATTATCAAAGCCTCCAGTTTCAGACCCTTTTGATTCTGATTTTGTGCCGGAGGAGGAAGAACCTGAAGAAAAAACAGCCTCAGAACCTGAACCTGTAAAATCAGGAGATATTACACTTGAAGATGCTATGGATAGGTTACTTTCAGAATTCCCTGAGGCAACTATAGATATCAAACCTACTGAGGACGAGAATTATGGGGTTGATTTTAGTGATATTGAGAAAGAGCTCAAAGAAGAACTGGCTGAAACTCCAAAAATACGAAAGGCTATGAAAGTCGATTATAAAGTGGATTATGAGGAATTATCTAAATTTTATTCTACCACTAAGGATACTATTAACCAAACTGTAACTCATTTAAAATCTGGAAGAAACATCATGCTTTATGGAGATCCAGGTACAGGTAAAACAGCTTTAGCTAATTTATTACTAAGTCAAATTTGTGGAGTTAAAGAAGCTAAAGACGGGAGCATGATTCCTAATTATTCTATTGTTACAGCAAATGCCGAATGGTCTAATTTTGAAGTTATTGGAGGTATTTCACCGGACGACTCAGGCGGTTATTTCTTCAAAGACGGTTATGTGGCAGATGCGGCCAAAAATTGTGAAAAGACAATGCAAGAAGATGGTAAACCACATTATTTGGTTATTGATGAGTTTAATAGGGCAAACATTGATGAAGCATTTGGTAAATTGTTTACAGTATTTGAGTATAGAGATAAACAAGCGCTTCTTACTGCAAAGGAGACTGGTGGAGCTCCATTCATGATGCCCCCTGAGTTTAGGATAATTGGAACTATGAACACCCAGGATAAGAATACATTATTCAATGTAGGTCATGCATTGATGAGACGTTTTGCTTTTGTTGAAATAGGTTTGCCAGATAGAGATGATGAGTACAAACGTATGCCAGTATTTGTCTTTAATAAATTAAATAAATTAGGTATAGCTCCCGAAAGACCTGAAGGTAGTGATGCTGAAGATTGGTATGCTAAAGAAATGTTTGATTTCTATGATGATGATGGCACTATGTTCAAGGCATTTAATAAATTTATGAATTTCTTGGAGGAGCAAGAGTTGCCTCAATCGAGAGATGATGAAGTTGCAAGAGGTGTGAGAACTTACAGAAAGATAGGTCCAGCAGTAATCATTGATTCAATGTTGACAGTATTCAATTCTCGAGGTCAATATGATCTTGATAGGGCATTGGCAGATGTAATTAAATCCAATATCATGCCAGCATTAGAAGGGCTTGAGAGAAATGAATTAAAGTGTTTGATGTTAAAGGCTCAGGAAGTTCTTGGCCAAACTCATGCTATTTCGGTTACTCTAGAAAAAATGGTTGATTCTCCTGGGTTGAGCGTTTTCGGTTGATATGAGTTTACCAGATGCAACAATAGACCTGAATTTACCTGCAGACCATTCAGACCATTTGGTTGAAGGTGAAAGTATATTGCTGAATGTAAATGCTTTTAGACCTTTGGAAAAGGTACACATAAGACTAGGAACAGCTAGAATGGAGAGTCTTCCAAAGATAAGGTCGAATACTACACATTCACAAGCTTTTGAAGTTCCAGATTATATTGGAACAAATACGATAGGCTTGTTTGATGAGAGTGGTAACTCAGTATCCAATAAATTAGAAATAGTGATAGCACCTAAAATGCTAGATTATGAGAAGTTTAAAGATTTAAGAGATAATCACATACCTGATTTAGTTAAAAATTCAGGAGCTGAAGAGCCTCCCGAGGGTATGTACCCTGGAGCAACCTCGTCAATTGAAGAAGAAAAAATTTTGTTGAACATTGAGCAGTTACTAGAGTTCTCAGGTAAACTATTGAAAATAACTAATGATATACGTAAAGGAGCTTATACTTACAAAGTAGAAGTTGAAAGAAAGACAATGAAGTCTCAGATAAGAGGTGCTGTTCGTTGGCAAAAGACTGCATTGGCAAGGGCTCAGAAAGGTACTGAATATGCCACAGCACATGTGACTGACATCCGTAAAAGAAAATGGAGTACTCCAACGAATATTCTGCTTGTTAAATTCCATATGGAGGTTTTCATTGAAGCTATATTTTTTAGAGATGAAATGGATAGAAAGGAGAGAGAAAAGAAGGCTTGGGCAGCTATCTATGGGAAAAAAGTAGAGGAATTGTCAGATGATGCAAAGCTCCAATTGGATAAATTAGATTTAGCCTGCAAAATGCATAAACAAGTTCTTGGAGACGGTAAACTTGCTGAACTAATACCAGTAGCTAAAGATACCCGAAAAAGCCAAAGATTGATAAACAGAGAAGCTTTGATAGAAGCTAAAACATGGAGTCGCAATAGATCATATAGGGAATTACCTCCTCTTTGGAGAGAATTTTTGGATGATTATCAATCATATTATGAAGAAACTGTTTTAGTTCAGACACAGAAAATGACGGATATTTATGCACTCTGGATTCTTTGTGAGATGGCATCGGGAATGAAATTAAGTGCTCATGCAAAGTCTTTGAGAGAATTTAGGTCTAAGAATAAAGATATCGTGTTGAAATATGATGCACCAGGTCAAGTTCGTCATGGTTGGAGTGATTCAATAATGGGTTCACTTTTCGGAGAATCCGAAGAAAAAGCAAATCCAGCACAAGGTTCAGGTAAACCAGAGATTTTCATGAATTATCGAGGAATTAATTTCTATTTTGAAACAAAATATGATTTAGAGCAGTCACCAAAACAAGAAGATGTCTACAAAGTATTGGCTTATATGAATAATTATGATGTTCCTTGTGGTGGTATAATTTACCCTGGACCGCAGTTGAAAGTTTCTGTTGATGTCAGAAATAAACAAGTTATAGCATGGATACCTTTTACTTGGACTGAGAAAGCCTTTGAAGTTGCACCAAATTACTTTGCTTTCATATCTGATAGAATGGCAGCAATTCATTCTAGAATAGGAGAAGAGGAATTAGATAAATTTGTTGCAGAAGTTGAAAGAACTGCTTTTGAATTTTATGAAGCTATTGCAGTTCCAGGGGCAGTGGCACCTGAAATGCCAGAATTTTTGTATAATGAAGAAGTAGAAATAGATCTTGAAGATGTAATGGAAATGGAAGAAGAGGAGGAAGAGGCAGATTTAGAGTCAATAGCGGAAGAAGAATCACAAGTAAAGAAAGATAAATTATTAGATGACATTGAAGAGGGAAATATTGAAGAAGCTCCCGATCAGGCTGGAGGATACTCTATTTCCAAAGATATTGCTGAAGATGAAATTGAAAAAGAAGAGGAATCTGAGATTTCTGGAGAGGCAAATGAGTTTCCTGAAAGCGTATTTGAAGAAACCTCAGATGCCCCCGAACCACCAGATGTCGAAGAAGCAATGGTCACAGACAATACTGACAAACCTCCTGAAAGGAAGATATCGTTATCTATTGAAAAACTTAGGAAAATGGTGGACGAGCAGGATAAGTAGTTAAATACTGTTGTTGAATAAGAAAAATATGATTAAAGTAGGTATCAATGGATACGGTACAATTGGTAAGAGAGTAGCTGAAGCAGTTACACTGCAAAATGATATGGAAATAGTAGGCATTGTAAAAACAAAACCCACCTACGAGTTGAGAGGAGCACTTGATGCTAATTATTCAGTTTATGCTTCTACAAAAAATAAAATACCTTTTTTCCAATCTAAAGATATTGAAATAAGTGGCGTAACAGAGGATTTAGTTGCTATTGCAGATATCATAATTGATTGTACTCCAGGAAAATTAGGAGTTAATAATATGGATATGTACAAAAAAGCAGGTACTAAGGCCATATGGCAGGGCGGAGAGAAACATGCACCAATTGGTACTAGCTTTAATTCATTGACTAACTATTCAGAATCTATTGGTAAAGATTATGTTAGAGTAGTGTCATGTAATACTACAGGTTTGTCGCGCACTCTTTATCCAATACTAAATGAATATGGAATAAATAATGTACAAGCTGTTATGGTTCGTAGAAGTGGAGATCCTAAAGATAGTGATAGAGGTCCTATCAATTCCATTGAGCCTGTTCTTAGTGTTCCAAGCCACCATGGTCCTGATGTTCAAACAGTTATTTCCAATCTGAACATACAAACTATGGCTGTCAAAGTTCCAACGACAATTATGCATGTTCATTGTATCATTGCTGAGTTGGAATCTGAACCAGAAGTTTCTAGAGTAATTGAATTGTGGGAAAATACACCTCGTGTTAATCTGATAGAGGGATTTTTAGTTAATGATGGAAATAAAATTCGTAATTTACCAGGTACTGCTGAGATAATGGAATGGGCTAGAGATTCTCTTTACACTCGTGGAGATTTAAATCAAATAGCTGTTTGGAAAGACGGTGTTCATTCATTTGGCAAGAAATTGTATTATTATCAAGCAATACATCAGGAATCTGATGTTGTTCCTGAAAATATAGATGCAATTAGGGCTATGTGTAATATTGAATCTGATTTTATTAAATCAGTAGAAAAAACTAACAAAGCACTTGGAATTAACTGATAGATTTTATTTTTTCTAAGTATTTACTATTCAAAGTAGTATTTTGATTCCTTTTACGACCAATTTTAACAATAATACCATTAATTTCATCTATTTCAGTTCTCTTACCCTTTTTCAAATCTTGAAGCATACTGCATAAGTTATCTGGCGTTTTGTCTATTATATTCTCTGCAGCTTCTAATGGATCCTGCGGAAATTTAATATTATTTTTTTTAGCTATATTCATAGATTCACTTAGTAGTTCTTTTACTGAATTCCAGTATTCGCTGTCACATAGTTTTCCGTTTTTGAGATTATGGAATGCAGCTATTGGATTAATTGCACTATTTATGATAGCTTTAAGCCATATATGCCCAATAATATTTTCAACAGGAAAAATTTCAAAATATTCTTTGGAGAAGAGTTTTTCTATATTTTGTGTTCTATTATCTATTTTATCCAGATTTCCAATTACAGTAGTACCAGTGCCCATAAATTCTGTGATTCCTAAATCTAAAGATACAGCTCCAACGCTTGTTACTATTGTAAATAAGTCGTTTTCGTTTGGAGGATTATATTCTAGCATTTTTAATCCATTCTGACATATGATTATTTTTCC
>CAZVIT010000008.1:0-24820 GCA_964626865.1 uncultured archaeon
ATACTTGGCGTGCTATTTTCATAATATTTTTGATATCTGGAATAGGAAGAAGTATTGGGACAATTCCATTCCTAAGATTGAAAATGCCAAGAAAATATCCAGGTTCAATAAATTTCATTGATAGGTTGATGGAGTTTAGGATGTTCAAGCGCCGTTAATTATTTGTAATATTTTTGTATTAATGAATGAAAGTGATGGACACCAATCTCCCTCTTGGGAGAATATCTTCCCCTATCATAAGAATTAGATTTAACACCCTTCTGAACAGATTCAACTATTTCTCCGTCTTCAATTTCTACTTTATCCAAATCACCACCAGCTCCTTTTCCCATTAATTCTTCTTTCCAGACATAAGTAAAATATTCTATTTCAGTATATTCAGGAGATTTTGGTTTTACCACATTTATGGACAATCCCCAAGGATAAAAATTAAACATCATATTTGGGAACAGAAAGAAATAGTATGCTGCTACATTCTTACCGTAATCTTGATGGTTTTTTGGTAAATCAAAAGTATTCTCATCATCTTTACCTATGCCAATTTGCAGAACAGTATTGTCAATTCCCTTCGTAAAATAATTTTCATATTCTAATTCTTTGTTCAAATCCTTATGAACAAATGGGATATGAAAACCTTCTAGGTAATTATCACAGTAGAGTGCCCAGTTTGCTTTTACTTTATAAGTTCTAGATAATTCTGGTTTGTACACAAATTCATCAACAGGTAACCAGTCTAATCTGTCAGCCATTGGTTGAATAAGTTCGGAAAGATTACATTTTTTATCATTAATAATAAACATCAAATTCTTCCAAGATTTCATTTCAATATCGGGTAAGTTATCATCTTTACTTGGAAAATCAGCTACATTATCAAATTCAGGCATGAATTTCATTTTCCCATCACTCTCAAATTGCCTACCGTGATATCCACAAACCAAAACTTTGGTTTTGCATGGATTATTACATATAATATTTCCCCTGTGGGTACATACATTAGAGAAACATCTTATTTGATTGTTTGATTTCGTTAAGACATAGGGTTCATCTACCATTCCCTCCAATAAAATCCCAGGATGGGCACTATTTTTTTTCAATAAGTCAGTATTACCAATAAATTGCCAACTTCGGTCAAATAATTTTTTCAGTTTTCGGTATACTTTCTTGCTATGATAAAATTTAGAAGGTATTGTTTTTGCTTTAGTTATATCCGAATCAATTTCAACTTTCATCTAACGTCTTCGACTACTACTTCGACCGCCACCACCGCTTCTACCCCCACCGCCACTTCGTCTTCTTGCTCCATGGTTTTGTCTTCTCCCTCTCTGATTTCCTCCATAATATCCTCCGAAAGGTCCCCAACCTCTTCTATTGTTATAACCGCCCATTCCAGTAGCTCTCTGTGCCCAGCTGAGTACAATTCCAACAATAATAATAGGAATACATAGCAATCCTCCACAGCACATTAAGAAATATCCAACAAAACCAAAGGGGTCTTCAGGTATCTCTACAAACTCACTGTATGCCTCATCTGGTTTCTCTAAATTATATATGATTTTTACTGTAGAATTAAGAGCTACGCGTTCATCCGTCGCATTAATAAATTTTTGGAATAATTGATCCTCTCCCTCACGGTCTATAATATCAACCCACTCACTTTCCAAAAATAAAATATTTTCAGTTAGAGTATAATTTTTTCCCTCAATGTCATAATTGTATGTTAAACTTATTTCGTATACAAACTCTCTCCAACATTCCTCATCATCTAAATAACCGTCATCGTTATAATCTTCACAAAAATCTTTGCCATTGTTGTCATCGATATATGTTTGAATATTCCCTTGTTCGATTATAGTTCCTTCAGTATAAGGCCATTCAGATGGTTTTGTGTCAGGTTCAGTAGAGGAAATTGCGAAGGCAAATACCGATGCAATGACTAATGCAAAAACAACGAATAGGGCAATTATAACTGGCCAATTCATATCGCCATCTAGCCAAGAACCACCTCCAGAGTTATCTTCTTCGCCAGGAAGTGCATATTCATCATCAGCTTTTGGTATTGTATAGCTTCCGCTTTTAGAACCTGTTTCAGAAGGGGTTTTTGATGATGCATATTTGTCATTATCATTACCGCTTCTCCATTTGCGATATGCTTCACTATCCTGTTCTAAATCTTCGTCTTCAGCCAAATGTATCCCTCATACGGTCCATGAAAGATGGCTTTGTTGAGTCCAAAGTTCTCAATTCTTCCCAGAGCTTTCTTGTTTTACCATTAGGTTTTGGTACTTTAATGTTTATCCTAACATGTTGACTTCCTTTAATTGAAGGTCTTGTAATGTCAGGCATCCCTTTCCCTTTTAGCCTCAAGACATCTCCAGATTGTGTTCCTGAGGGAATTTTCAATTTAACATTGCCAGCCAAAGTAGGTACTCTTAGGCTATCTCCAAGTACGGCTTGTGAGGGACTAATATCTAAATCTAAAATAATTTCGTTGTCTTGTCTTTGGAAAATGTCATGTCGTTTTACATTTACAACAATGTATAGGTCACCTTTTGGACCATTGTTTGGGCCTGCACTTCCTTGGCCTCTCATCCTTAATCTATATCCATCATCAGCTCCGGCAGGAATTTTCAATTTTATTTTTTTATCAACAGACATAATTCCTGAGCCTTTACAATTATTACATGGTTTGTCTATGACACTTCCAGATCCTCGGCAATCTGAGCAACTATCTGTGGAAACAGTTTGCATAAATCCTCTTTGCATTACTTTTCTAACAATTCCTTGTCCTGCACAGGTTCTGCATGTTTTTGCTTTTCCCCCATCAGCAGCTCCAGACCCCTTACATTTCTGGCATGAGTCTTCTCTAGGAATAGTAACTTCTTTTTCTATTCCAGTAAATGCATCTTTGAGTTCAAGTGTAATATCATATCTTAAATCATTTCCTCTATTATTCGGTTGACTTTGTCCTCCACCAAATAGCTGTGAGAATATACTTCCCATTCCGCCACCTCCTCCTTGTCTCCCTCCAAAAAGTTGACCGAATAAATCAGAAATATCTCCCTGATGACTGAATTGGTCCCATGAGAATCCTCCACCTCCGAAGTCTACTCCATCATGTCCAAATTGATCATATCTACTTCTTTTTTTACTATCAGCTAATACTTCATAAGCCTCAGAGATCTCTTTAAATTTCTTTTCAGCTACTTCAGGACTTTCATTACTTGCGTCAGGATGGTGTTTTCTAGCTAATTTTCTATAAGCCTTCTTGATAATTCTCTCATCAGCATCCTTTTCAATCCCTAAAATCTCGTAGTAATCCCTCTTAGCCATTTTATTGCTCTATTTTGGCCTTTTAATAAAACTTTAGAATTCTTTTGCTGCAATTCCTCTAGCTCCAATGAATATAAATGAGATTCCAATAATGAATACAATTAATGTGGAAATAAATGGGTCTGTGGCGATAACGTCATTATTACTATTTACTAGTCCATAATCAGATGCAGTTACATTCCATCCCATTTCAGTTAGTGAATCATAAATTATAGAATTAATATAGTGTGTTAATGTAAGTTGTTGATAATTTAGTCCTGAAATAATTTGTTCCCAAAATAACCAATAGATAAAACATATCAGGTAGGGTCTTTCGAAATATACATTTATTGCACAAAATATTGACAAAAATCCAATCCAGATTAAAATAATTATTTTTATTACTAAGGCTAACACTTCTAATTCTTCTAGTATCCCATGAATACCAGCTCCCATCATTACTATTATGTAAAATATAGTTGAATATAATCCTATTATTGCGACTCCAGTGATAACCCCACTTAGATATCTGTAAGTAAAAATTTCGATTGGATGAATTGGAGATGTCCTTAATATTTGCATAGTTTTAGTGTTATATTCTTCATTTATTAACTCTGAACTGAACATGATTCCTAAAAGTAAGGCAATAAATCCTATGCCAAAAATCTTAGATAAATTTAGATATGTTTCTCTTAAATCTTCATGTAATAATTCGTCATTATCAGTATAGTATATTTTTTCTCCATCAACTTCTTCATAGAGGCGATCATCAGAAAATTCATAATAAATTAAAAGACCAAGAGCACATGGTAACATTAAGATTGCAATGATAATCCATGTTAATATGTTAGTGATTAATCTGTAAGAACAATCCTTGAATATAGGTGGAAATAGCATCTTAGCTCTGATAATCATTTTATTTATTTCCATTGTTTTCCCTCAACTAGTTTAGAATATAATGAATCCAATGAATCATCTTCAGACATTATTTTTTCTACAACAATTTTTTCTTTTTTAAGGATTTGTGGTAAGAAAGTATAGAATTCTTCTGATTTATTAGTCTCAAGTATTATTTCGCCATCTTCCTCTAATATTCTTCCGGCAGTTATCCATTCTTCATCAAGCATACGTTTGAATAATGGTCTTAATTTTTTCTTATCAATTGGAGATATTTTGACCTTTATAGGAATGTTGGACATTAATTTTCGTATTTCGTGTCTGTTTCCTGAGGCTAAAACGCTGCCATTATTAATCAATATGATATTATCTGTTAAATATTCAACATCATGTAAAATATGACTAGAAATTAGAATAGTTTTGCCTTCATTTGACCAAGCTTTAATTTTCTCCATAAGCAAGTGTCTTGTAGTTGGATCTGCACCTTGGAATGGTTCATCTAAGATTAAAATTTGAGGATTGAAGGCCGTTGCTCTTGCAATTTTTGTTTTCTGTCGCATTCCTCTTGAATACGTTCGGATTTTTCTATGCATTGCATCATGAAGCCCTAACTCAGTTAATGTTTCTTGGGCAATATTAGTAGCATCATTATTGTCAAAATCATGTATCATTAAGAAGTAAGAAACATATTCCACAGCGCTCATATGCTCATAAAAGCAATCGTATTCGGGAACAAATCCTATTTTTTTCCTCAATTCCAAATTATCGAAGGGGTCCACGCCATTGACAGCTACAGCGCCTATGGATGGTCTTGACAATCCGAGCAAAACTTTCATAGTGGTTGACTTTCCAGCCCCATTAGGCCCAAGGATTCCCGTGACTCCAGGTTCAATACTCAATGTAACATTTGAAATACCTTGTACTTTCCCATAATTTTTGGTTACTTGTTCAAAAAGAATAGTATTCATTTAGTAACCTCCATTTTAGAAATAATGTAGTTTACAAGAAAAGTAAATGAAGAAAAAAGTAAAACGTATAGTCCAACAACTAAGGTAAATGAGTATTCTATTTCAATTGGTTCTCCAAATACAATAACAAAATAATCGATATTGAAGATTTTATAACTGATGATGTCTAAGAAATGTATAATTGATAAAAGTAAAATGTAATCAGCTTGTTCGACATCCATTTCTTTCATCATTCCATAAAAAATTTCTACTATTAATGAAATTCCATATACAGTAGCAAAGAATCCTACGGCAGCCAATGATTCTCTATTGATAGCAGCTGAAAAGGTAATTCCTATTATTGAGTATGATATTGAATAAAAAATTGATTGTAAAATTAAATTGCTTAAGGTCCATTTATTTTCAGTAAGAAAATTGATATCAAGACCCGATTTTGAGAATTCTGAAATAAAGATTGCTAAATTTGGAAGTGCAGTAACAGTAATCATTAGTAAAAATATAGGTATAATTCTTGCAATTAGATAATCAATTCTACTTATTGGTCTAGACAAATATAGATGTATAGATTTATCGGCCAAATCATTTGATATAAGGCCACTGCTTGCAACAGCAGCTATAATTACTAAGAATATTCTAGTCCCACCAAGTTGTAAATCTCCATAAAAATTTAGATGTGTGCATGTAGTTATTTCACTATTACCGGTTCTACAAGGATATTCATTTTCTCCCATTAAGAGATAGAAGGCAAAGGTCCAAAGATAGACTATACTAATTAGAAATAGTATACCTTTATTTTTTAGGTTAAAAAGTTTTTCAAATCCTCTTAGTCCCATTCCAAGAACAATTTTTGTACGGTTGTTTAAGGTAGGTTTGAAATCTTTAAATTTATCAGCTATTCTTGCATCTTTTTTCAATTTACTACCTCGAGATAAATATTATCCATTGTCATGGCGACTCTTTCCATTTCATACAATTGGCATTTAGCTTTTACAGCAGCAGATATTATCTCTTCAAAACTTCCATTGTTTTTGTAAGGAATTCTTATCCATCTATCAGTTACTTCAATATTCTTATGCTTTTGTTTTAGGATAGATAGAAAATCTTCAGAATTTTCGCCAACTCTTATTTGTATTGTATCTGTTTGTCTTTTAACCAATTCTTTAACATTTTCTTTTATTTGTAGCTTGCCATTATTTATTATAATGACGTAGTCGCAAACAGTCTCTACATCTTGTAGTATATGTGTACTTAATAGTACGTTTGTATCACTAATCTCAGTAAGCCCATTAATTGTTTCAAGCATCTCTTGTCTTGCATTAGGATCTAATCCAGAGGTCGGTTCATCAAGAAACATAAGCTCAGGACCATGAATGAGGCCCTGGGCTAGTTTTATTTTCTGTCTCATACCGCCGGAATATTCTTCAATTAAGCGATATTTTTCTTCGCCCATCCTCAAATATCCTAATATTTCATGTGTTCTTTGTGTTGCCGTTTGATAATCTAATCCTGAAATTTGTCCCATTTCTATCAAAAATTCTACTCCAGTCATTTTATTTGGAATACAGTCATGTTCTGGCATGTAACCAATTTTCCTCCTGATTTCAATAGAATTTTTATCTAAATTCTCTCCCAAGACTGAGATATGTCCGCTAGTGGAATTAATTAAACCGAGTGCAATTTTAACGAAAGTACTTTTTCCTGCTCCATTAGGTCCTAGTATTCCTATTTTACCTTTTGGAATTTCTACTGTAAAGTCATCTAACGCAGTTACTTGACCATATTTCTTAATGACATTTTTTGCTTCAATCATCAAAATCTAACTGTACAAGAAGACGCTTTTATTTAAATCATCTTCATAATTTTATTTTAAATTAATTTTATATACTGTCATGATTGCAAAGGAATACCGTAGAAGAGATGTAATCTCGTTTTACTACGGAGGTGAAACCATCGCGTCAAACAAGATAAATCAAGCTATCGCCGATGCTCTCAGTTCAAGTGGGAAGCGTAAATTTGTAGAGACTGTCGAGGTTGCAATCAATCTTAAGGATGTAGATTTACAGAATCCACAAAAGAGAGTTAGTGCTGAAGTGGCACTTCCACATGGACGTGGTAGGCCAGCCCGTGTAGCAGTTTTCGCACAGGGTGAGATGGCAGTTATTTCGAAAAAAGTAGTAGATACTGTAATATCTCCAGAACAAATCGATGAGCTTTCTGAAAACAAGCGTGAAGCTAGAAAATTAGCAGGTAGATTTGATTTCTTTGTTGCAGAGACTGGTTTAATGGCAAATATTGGTAAAAGTCTTGGTGTAGTTTTAGGTCCTCGAGGAAAAATGCCTCGTCCTATTCCTCCACAAGCAGATATTGAAAGAATAATCAAAGGATTAACAAACTTAGTACCAGTTCGTTCCAAAGATCGTCCTACTTTTCATGTTCCAATCGGAAATGTTAGTATGCCTCAAGAGCAATTGGCTGAAAATTTAGAAACTATATTGAAACGTGTAGAATCTAGTTTAGATAGAGGCTATGACAACATAGCTTCTGTTTGGGTGAAAACTACAATGGGCAAATCTGTGAGGTTACAATAATGGTCAAAGCCTATGTCGCAGATTGGAAGAAAGCTGAAGTTTCTAAGCTTAAAGATTTTGTGGGATCAGCAGATGTTGTTGGTCTTGTTGATGTAAGTGGTATTGGAGCTAAGCAAATGCTGGACATGCGTGCTTCCCTTAGAGATTTAGGCGTAAGACTAAGAATGTCTAGAAATCGTCTTTTGAAACGTGCTCTTGAATCTTCATCAAAAGATAAGAAGGGTGTTGAGCAAATTGTGGAAGCTTTAGAACCAAAACAATTAGCTCTATTTTCTTCAACAGCTAATCCATTTAAAGTATTTCAGATGCTTTTAGAATCTCAAACTCAGGCACCTGCTAAAGGTGGAGAAATAGCATCTTATGATATAGTTATAGAAAAAGGTCCAACTGCTTTCCCAGCAGGACCTATAGTAGGGGATTTCCAAAATGCAGGTTTCCCTGCTGCAATTGAAAAAGGTAAAGTTGTAATTCGCAAAAAACATACTGCAGTAGCTAAGGGTGATGTCATTACCGAAGATGTCGCATCAGCACTTGCAAAACTTGAAATTTATCCGATAACCGTAGGAATGCAATTGTTAGGAGCATTTGATGGAGAGACATTCTATCTTTCAGATGTACTTGACATTGATATGGAAGCTTTTCGTGGTAACGTACAAAGCGCTACTGCACAGGCTTTCAATTTAGCATTCAATACGAAGTACTTCACGGGATCTGTGATGCCATCACTGCTTTCCAAAGCTCAAAGTGACGCTTTGGCAGTGGCAATGTCAACATCATATCCAACAGATTCAACAATCAAATCTTTGCTTGCTAAAGCACATTCAGCTATGCTGGGTGTCGCTTCAAAGTCAGGCGAAGGTGCAGATGATGAATTGAAAGAAATGTTAGGTAACGCAGCTGCAACAGCAGAGGCAGCGCCAGCATCAGTGGAAGAAAGCAAATCATCTGATGACGAAGAAGATGAAGAAGAGGAAGAGGAAGTATCTGAAGAAGATACTGCCGCTGGACTCGGAGCATTATTCGGATAGAAAAAGGAGGCAAAAAAATGGAATACGTCTATACAGCAATGTTACTGCATTCAGCAGGAACAGAAGTAAACGCAAAAAGCGTAGAGAAAGTCTTGAAAGCCGCAGGCGTCAAGGCAGACAAATCAAGAGCAGAAGCTCTTGTCGCATCTCTTGAAGGAGTAGATATCGAAGAAGCAATGGCTACAGCAGCAGTAGCAGCACCAGCAGCTAGCGGTGCAGCACCAGCAGCAGCATCTTCAGAAGAAGCTCCAGCAGAAGAAGCTGAAGAAGAAAAAGAAGAAGAAGTAAGCGAAGAAGACGCAGTATCTGGACTAGGTGCACTTTTCGGTTAAGATTGAATGGGCATTAGAGCCCTATAAATTCAATGGATTCCGATCAGGAAAACCAAGCCACTACAGCATCTGAAGATAACCCTTCTTCAAATAATAGCGAAAGCTCTGTAGATACGCAAGAAGATTTCAACAAATTCTCTGTTGATGAACTAAAGTCCAAGCTCAAAGAGTTTGGATTGCCGGTTTCAGGTAAAAAGGCTGTTCTTATAGAGCGTTTGGAAGCTTCTGTATCTGAAACATCAGAAAAAGAGTATGATTCAAATGATAGTTCAGAAGACAATGAAGATTCAGAGAAGCTTGACGTAAAGCCTGTATTTACACTAGATGAATTAGAAAATTTATCGAGGACGGAATTAAAGAAGATACGAAAGGAATATAATAGACAAGCTGAAGAATTGCGAGTTAGTAGAGATGAGTTAAATCTTAAATCTCAAACTCATGCTTCTGAAAGGAATGATTTGAATGTTAAAGCTAAAGAATACATGGATGAAGTTCATATGTATCGCGATAGGCGAAATGGTCTTAATGTTGAAGTGGGCCAAATTAGAGATGAAAGAAATGAAGTTACTGAAAAGGTTAACTCATTGAAAGATAATTTCTTGTCGTTAAAACGTAAAAGATTTTCAGGTCGTAATTTACCTCCAATATCAAGACTTAGAAAACAAATACAAGAATTAGAAATTAAACAAATGACAACGCCCCTTACTACAGATAAGGAACGTGCGTTGGTTGAAGAGATTTCATCTTTACAAAACAAAATAAAACAACACGATGATTTAATCGAGACAGATACAGAAGTATTGGGTGCTAGAGATACATTCAGAGAAGCTGAAAATAAACGTCGTGAATTAAGTAAATCAATGCAAAAGAGTAGACAAGAAGCTCAAGCAGCACACCATTCTATGAAGGATTCATTAAGAACTAATCGTCAAACACGTAGAAAGGCTGACGCAGCCCAAAGATTATTTGTTAAAGCTAAGGAAAAAGCAGATGAAGTTCATAATGAGTATATTGAATATTTGAGAGGCATGCAAGAAATTGATAGAATGACAGCATCTCAAGGCAAATCAGGTTCAGTTGCAGACCAAAAAGCTAGTGCAGCTAGTGCAGAAGATTTGTTTGCCAAGTTCTTGGCTGGTGAAAAATTGTCAACAGAACAGTTAATGATTATCCAAAAAGCAGGTATGCTTTAATTTTAGTCTAAATTTTTTAACTACCTTTTAGGTTTGACATAAATGAGTAGTCCACTCTGGGAACCTTCAAATGAAAAAATTACGAATTCATTGATGTATAAATTTATGCAGAAGTGTTCGGAAGATTTTAAATCATATTTTGATTTACATGATTGGTCTATAAACGATATGGAAAGTTTTTGGTCTCAGTTTTGGAAATTTTCAAAAATAAAATATTCGAAGAATTATGATACAGTATTGGAAAATCCAGTGATGCCAGGAGCAAAATGGTTTTCAGGGTCTGAACTAAATTACGCGGAAAATTTACTTAAAGGAAATCCGGATCAAGATGCAATAATTTCCCTAGGTGAAAATAAATTAGTTGAATCTTTGACATTTAGAGAATTGAATCAAAAAGTATGTTCTATTCAAAAGGGATTGGTTAGTTTAGGGGTGAAGAAAGACACAATTGTAGCTGGCTTTGTTCCTAATTGTACTGAAACTGTAATTATGATGCTTGCAGTTTCTTCATTAGGGGCCATTTGGACATCTTGTTCACCTGATTTTGGAGCTAAAGGAGTTGTAGATCGATTTGGTCAAGTTAATCCTTACATCCTAATCACTTCTAACGGTTATAGTTACAATGGGAAGTTATTCAAATTAGAAGAGAAAGTTAATGGTGTTTTAGATGCAATCAATAGTATTGAGCATATTATTGAGATAGATTATGTAGATACAACTTCAGTATTCAATCATGAATCTGTAATTTCTTTCGATACTTTATTAGAAAATGAGGGGAGCATTCCTAGATTTGAGCAACTGCCTTTCAATCATCCTTTGTACATAATGTATTCATCTGGAACAACTGGTCCTCCTAAATCGATTGTTCACAGTGCAGGTGGCACATTAATACAGCACATGAAGGAACATCAGCTTCATTGTGATGTTCAAGCAGGAAGGGATAAAATATTCTGGTTTACGACATGTGGATGGATGATGTGGAATTGGCTAGTTTCCGGTCTTTCTTCTGGGGCTACCGTAGTTTTGTATGATGGTAGTCCAAGTTATCCCAATCTGGAAAGGTTATGGAAGATGATTGAGGATTTAGAGATAACACATTTTGGTACAAGTCCCAAATTCTTGAGTGCTTGTGATGCCAATAAAATACATCCAAATAAGTTTTGCAGATTAGATAGTCTCAAGTCAGTATTGTCTACAGGCTCACCTCTAGTAGAGGAGCAATTTGATTGGATTTATTCCAATGTAAAATCAGATGTCCAACTTTCATCAATATCTGGTGGAACTGACATAATAGGTTGTTTTTTAGCAGGTTCACCAATACTTCCAGTTTTTCGTGGAGAGTTACAATGTCCACAACTTGGTATGTCTGTTGAATCATGGAATGATGATGGAAAGCCAGTAATTGGAGAAAGCGGAGAATTAGTTTGTACTAAGCCTTTTCCATCAATGCCTATTGGGTTTTGGAATGATGATGGCTCAAAATATGCATCGGCCTATTTTGAGGAATTCAAGGGTGTTTGGACGCATGGCGATTATTTAGAAATAACAAAGAATGGAGGTGCAATAATTTATGGAAGAAGTGATACTACTCTGAATCCAGGTGGTGTAAGGATAGGGACGGCAGAAATATATCGTTCAATTGAAAATTTTGAAGAGGTTATTGACTCAGTAGTTATAGGGAAGCCAGAAGGTTCAGATGTATCAATTGTTTTGTGTTTAAAGTTGGTAGAAGGTTTAACAATTACAGATGAATTAGAGGAAAAGATAAAGTTTCAGATACGAAAATCAACAACGCCTAGGCATGTACCTAATTATATTTTTCAAGTGAATGATATTCCATATACAATTAGTGGAAAGAAAGTGGAAAAAGCAGTTTTGCATTCAATTTTAGGTAAGAATATTAAAAATAAAGATGCTTTAAGTAATCCAGAATCATTGGTAGAGTATGCTAGTTTACCCTTCTAAAACCTTTAAATGGAACACTTCTACCAAAATATGAAATCTCAATTAGTCTTGCTACTTTTTGTTTCTTCAATTGCAACAAATTTTGTAGGTCTAGAGACACAATCTCTGGATGAAGAATTAATAGAGATTGAGTACACTAATTGTGGCCCTTCTTCGTTATCTACAAATGTTAAAAATGCATTTCTAAAAGAAATTAACTCAAGAGATTATGTTGGATCAGATTTATACAAACTAAAAAATTGGATTGTAATAATCAATAATAATTATTGCAACCAGGATTTGGAATCCTTATTTGATTTGTCTCAAGTGGAAGCATATCATTCGGTCAAGATTATTGAGGGAAGTTGGAGTATAAATTTCCAAAGAGGAGATGTAGCATATGCAGTTCTTAATGATTGGCAGAATACTGGGAAATTATGGGGCTTCTATCCTGAAAAATCGTCCACAAATCAATTACGATATAATCCAAATGATGAATTTTATGTTTCAGGAGATCAATGGTATTTAGATAACTACGGGCAGAATGGTGGCACGTCAGGTATTGATATAAATCCGCAAGATGCATGGGAAGATTATGCTGGTGATGGTATAATTATTGGTGTTATAGATGATGGTTTAGATTATAACAATCCAGATTTATCTCCTAATTTTGAAAGAGCTTCTTGGAGTTATGATTATTGTGATAATGATGGAGATATCATGCCTTCAGATTCAGATGGAGATGGAGAGGTTGATTGGCATGGTACGGCTGTCGCAGGAATTGTTTCCGCAAAGGGTAATAATAGCTTAGGAATTACTGGAGTTTCATACAATTCTAGTTTAATTGGAATAAGATTGATTGCAGAGGGGTGTACTACAGATTTAACCTCAGATGAATCTGAAGCTTTAGCACTAAATCACCAGCTGGATTATGTAGATATTTACACAAATAGTTGGGGCCCAGCAGATGATGGTAATATTCTCGGTGAAATAGGACCTTTTGCGCTTAAAGCCTTGGAGAATGGTGTGTCTAATGGCCGTGATGGTTTAGGCTCAATCTACGTTTGGGCTGCTGGCAACGGTAAAGCAAATTTGGATAATTCAAATAAGGATGCTTATGCAAATAGTAGATATACCATTGCTGTGGGAGCTACAAACTGGAAAGGGGAATTAACTGATTATTCTGAGTTTGGGTCGAATGTTCTAACAGTTGCCCCTTCACACAATAACGATAGTTGGATAGATCCAGCAATATTTACAACAGACATATCAGGAACAGATGGTCATAATGATACTGATTATCTCAATGATATGGGTGGGACTTCATCTTCAACTCCAATGGTTGCAGGTGTAATTGCATTAATGTTAGAAGCAAATTCCAATCTAACATGGCGTGATGTACAGCATATTTTGGTTAGATCTTCTAAAATAATTGACACCTCAAATGAAGGATGGTTTACAACGTTTAAAGGACGCGATTACAATCACGCATATGGATATGGTTTAGTCGATGCTGCAAAGGCAGTTAATTTAGCTGAAACATGGGAGAACATTGGGCCAGAAGTTAATATTAGTGCAGGAAAAGTTGATGTTAATCAGTTTATATTTGATGGAAATGATGTTGGAAGAACTTCAGAAATTTTTGTAAATGAAAGTATAGATATTGAAACAGTTGAAGTTAAAGTGAATATTTCACATGCATATCGAGGTGATTTAAATTTATTCTTAGAATCACCAAATGGTATTGTTTCAGAACTGGTAAGACAAAGCAATGATAATGGTGATAATTATGATAATTGGGTTTTCTCCTCTGTAGTTCACTGGGATGAGAATTCATTTGGACTTTGGAAATTAAAAGTAAATGATACAGTAGCAGGAACTGCAGGTACTTGGAATGACTGGAATATGACTTTTTACGGTTATCCTGCTTTAGATACAGATGGAGATAATCTTACAGATTTTGCAGAATCTGTGATTGGAACTGGGTATAGTAATCCAGATTATGATAATGATGGTTTGTTAGATGGTGAGGAGTATTACGGGTGGTTTGACTTAAATGGTGTTTTTCATTTAACTAATCTTAAGGATTATGATTCAGATGATGATGGGGTAAATGATTGGTATGAAGGTAAAGAGGATAATGTAACTAATTCAGTTACAGATCCTAATGATAATGATACTGATGATGATGGATTGTTAGATGGATGTGAAATATATGGTTTGAATGAATTAGAAGTTGAGATGAATTGCAATAATTATGTCACAAACCCACTAAATGTAGACACTGATGAGGATGGAATTAGTGATTTTGATGAAATACATGCAAATTTAATAGGTAGATATTTTAGTGATCCAACTAAAGTTGATTCTGATTCAGATGGAATGCCGGATTTGTATGAGTTAGAGAATGGATTACACCCTAAAGCACAGTCAGATGGCGCCAAGGACTCAGACTGTGACGGTGTCTTAGTTCAAGTACAAGGTTTGGATTGTGTTCTTCTTAATGAAAATTCTATTAGATTTACAAATTATCAAGAATTCTTGATTGGAACAGACCCTAATGATTCCGATTCAGATGGTGATGGATTACCCGATGGATGGGAATTTTTTTCAGGATTGGATCCTTTGGTTGTTGATTCACATCTTGATTTAGATAATGATACAATCTCTAATATGCATGAATATGATAATTTTTTGATAGATAGTACTATTTTTTCCTCAACAAATCCAGAATTAAGAGCTTATTGGAAATTTGATTCTAATGATCCTACGTTTGCACTTGATTCTACTCTAAATTTCAATTTTGCTTTTATGGCAAATGGTCCAAATAAGCAGCCAGCTAAATTTAGTAATGGAATTTATTGTGATGGGACTTCATCACATTTGAGTATTGATTCAATTAAAAATACTAAATTCACAGAATATACGGTTCAAACATGGGTTAAATTGACCAATTATACAAATTTCGGAACCATATTTGGAACTGCCATTGATGGGAGAACTTGGTTAGGTATAGATTCAGAAGGATTTATACAGTTCAGAGTTTTTGCAGGCAATACTCTTTACACTACACCTCTGAAAAATGAAAGTAAGGCTTTGCTGGGAGTATGGTATCATGTTGCAGCAACATATAGTGAAACGGATGATTCTCTACGCCTTTATGTTAATGGAACTTTAGTTGCAAACGAAACGATTTCATCTTCAGACTCGATAAAAACAATCGGAACTAAAAATTATATTTGTCGAGGTCAGGATGGAGATTATCTTAATGGAACTGTAGATAATATTGCAATATGGGAAAGAGCATTTACAGAAGATGAAATTAGATATTTTTATGAAAGACCATTAGGAATTGGTAATTATTTTGATTTTAGAGTGGATGATGGAATAAGATATACAAATGCAAATTCTACAGATACGGACGGTGATGGTTTATCAGATAATGAGGAATTTTACTTTGGTTTAGATGGTTATTTGACTGATCCTACTAATATAGATACAGATGGAGACGGTTTAGGCGATTATCAAGAATGGTCCATTTTTGGTACAGATCCGACAACTAATGATACAGATTCAGATAATGTTACTGATGATATTGACCTTTTTCCTTTAGATCCAGCTGAATGGATAGATACAGATGGAGATGGAGTAGGCGATAATCAGGATTATTTCCCAAATGATTTTAACGAAAGTAAAGATTCAGATTTAGATGGTTTAGGGGACAATTATGAAGAAGATTTATTAAAAACAGACCCTTTAGATCCAGATTCAGATGATGATGGATACTGTGATGGTTTAGTTAATGTGACTGTTGAAGAGGTACAGATATGCATTGGAAATGATTTATTTCCAACTGATGCGGGAGAATGGTCAGATGCTGATGGAGATGGACATGGAGATAATTCGGATGCTTGCCCAGAGGATAATCTTGATTGGTTTGATACAGATGGAGATGGTTTTTGTGATTTTTCAGATGCTTTTAGTGATAATCCGAATGAGTGGAAAGATTCCGATTCCGATGGTTATGGAGATAATTCAGACAAATATCCAGATGATGCTTCTAGATATAAAGACCCAGTTCAAAAAGTAGAGAAAAAGGATCCTCTAGGAGAGGGAACTTTAGACATTGCTTTACCTTATATTATTTTGATTGGTGCAGTATATTTTATTTTTAAATTTTTTAGAAGATAAGTTACAACTTTTCTTCAACTTTTTTAGAAATATTTTTTAATAATTTTTCACAATCCGATAATATTAAATTTAATTTTATTTCGGTTTCACTAATATATTTTTTATCTTTGATACTGTTTAAGTTTATTTTCACATTGTAAGCAGCAGATTGTGCTCCAGCTATGGACATGTGAGCACCAGAACCAACATCACTAGCCATACTATCATCCATTAATTTAGATATTCTTTCACAAATCTTAAGAGCCTTGCAACAATATTCTACAGTTTTCAGAGGTATTTCTGTTGCAGCTTTGTATCCCTCTTGCATTTTTTCTTCACGTAATTTCTTTTCAGTGTCTGAGTCTTTAGGCATTCTCATGGCTTTGATTACTTTATCAAATGCATTTGTATCTTCATCAATTGCGTTTACTAAGAATTCTTTAATTTTTTGTCCTTCTTCAGCAATACTATTTAATTCTTTTTTTTTTCTTTCAAAGCCAGCCTTAGAAGTACATAAATTCGCGACCATAACTCCAAGTGCAACACCTAATGAACCTGACAAAGCAGCTACAGATCCTCCGCCAGGTGCGGGGGAATCTCTTGAGACTTCATCAATAAGGTCAAATGTAACACGATTTGCTAATTCACCATTAATCTTGGGCATACCTAGTACCTTATCAGACGGATTAAAATCACTAACGTCAGTTAATCCTAAACTTTGAATTGCAATATTTATTAGGTCAACTGGTGGCATTCCTGATGATTTACCCATCTTTCTTAGGTAATGTTTTCCAGCACTTTCAATTGCTTGATAAGGTATTAGACCTACAATTTCAGACCCAGTAACTCTAAGTCCTCTTTTTTCAGCTTCCTTACATGCTGCATCATAAATATTATGAATGGAGCTGATTTTGTAGTTTGTTAAATTCATACTAATTTGCGCTCTATTATATTCAGGAATAACCCAACCTAATCCTTTGACATGTGTGAATATTCCATCTTTGTAAACTGGTTTACCAATTAGGTTATCAGGATCTAAGCCTAATGAATGGTATCTCTTTCTAAAATCCCGACCATCATTTTGATAGTAATCTTCAATTTCTTTAAGACTAGTACCGACATAGTCAGAATTTCCATCAGGATAGTATCCTTCTGCAAAATTCACAATGTCACCTTTGTAGTAGAAATTATCTTTTTGATTAATTCTTTTCCATCGCCCTCTTTCTCTTAATTCATAGGCTATTTCATTTGCGTATGTTCTGTCAGTAGTATTCAAATTTATATTATATGCAATTAGAAATTCTCTTGCACCAATTGCAGTAGCCCCAGATTTTACATTTGGTTTGTTTGGTCCGAAGTCAGGTTTCCACTCTGGGTCTCTTAGTTTTTCACTAAGGCCTTCATATTCTCCACTTCTAACATTAGCTAAATTTAGTCTTTTTTCATTTGTAGCAGCAGCTTCATAGAGAAAAATGGGAATACTGAGTTCATTTCCTACTTTCTTACCTAGTCTTTTTGCAATATCCACACATTCTTCCATCGTTATGTTAGAGACTGGAATGAAAGGGCAAACATCAGTAGCCCCCATTCTAGGATGAGCTCCGGTGTGCTTACTCATGTTAATCAATTCTGCAGCTTTCTCTATTCCCTTGTAGGCTGCATCCTCAACATATTCACTCTCAGCAATAAATGTGACAACAGTGCGGTTAGTATCTGCACCCATATCGACATCTAATATTTCAACAGTATCTACAGTTTCTATTGCAGCACATATTTTGTCTATAATTTCTTTGTCTTTTCCTTCTGAAAAATTAGGTACGCACTCAACAATTTTTTTTGAAGACATTTTTAGTAACTCTCCAGCCTCTCAATAATAAATTTTTTGTCCATTGTAGCCAAGAAAAAACCTAATCGAGGTCCTCTTTCTTTATTTAGAAGAACATTATACATGATTTTAAAGAAATTTTTAGCAGGTATTTGGTTTTGCTCTTGTAATTCATAAAAAGAATTGTGAATACTTTCGGGCGTCCATTTTATTAATTTAAGTTTTTCACTAAGCATGGTAATGCATTTCTTTTGTTTGTCATTAAAATCAATTTTGGGTTTTTCTTTTTGTACCTCAAAAACTACACTCTCAGGCGCATAATTTCGAATCCATTGCTTTATGCATTTTAATCTTTTTTCTAGTTTGATTTCATCAATTTTACTTGCTTCTCCAGTTCTTTGCAAAGCTTCTATTATCTCATCTGAATTATTTTTAGATTGTGATAATGTTACAAGGTGCTTGTAAGGTAAGGGATTTGGCTTTTCTTTTGTTATTTCTTTAACTTGACTTAATTCAAATGCTCTTTTTTCATTGTCTTCAAGTTTTCCTTCATGATAGTCTTGTTCTGTTTTATCATATTTGTCAACCATATTGAGTAATCCAAGCCCTGGA
Source organism: uncultured archaeon (assembly GCA_964626865.1). Classification (GTDB taxonomy): domain Archaea; phylum Thermoplasmatota; class Poseidoniia; order MGIII; family CG-Epi1; genus CG-Epi1. The sequence continues at coordinate 18,867 of CAZVIT010000008.1, forward strand.
TCAAAATCAATGTGTCTATTTGGTTGTGGCTTCATCACAATCCATCTTATGACTTCAGGAGGTGCCATTTCCAGCATTTCTTTAGCTGAAATAACTAGTCCAGTTGAGGAGTGCATTGCTCCTTTCCCCTTCAAATGAATCCATTCATAAACTAAATCCAAAGGTGTTCTAGATTCTAAAATTTGCTCAGATAGTACTTTACCAGTATCATAGCTTCCTCCTTTTGTGGCATGATCTTTTCCAAATGCCTCAAATGTAACATTTAATATTTTCCATTTTGCCGGCCAATCCAGTCTCCATGGCAATTTTCCTTCACCTTTCGACATGTCATTGGTTACTTTTTCTCCATTTTTATTTAGAAATTTTACGTTTGGCCAGTCCACATTTAATACTTCACCATCAGTAAGAGTCCCATTCTTATCTAGAAAGGTCCATGGGAACCATTTTTTTGGTAATTGTCGACCTGAGACTTTCTCTAAAATATTCCGAGTTTCCTCTATATTATCAATAAATAATTTTGTACATTCCGCAAAATCACCTTGTTTATATGACTTGTAATTTTCTACAACTTCTGGAAAAACGCCTACAGTTTTTAGAGACTCGAAAAAAGGTCGTAAGAAATATTTGTCATAACTGCTGTTTCCATCAGGAGCTGGTATTTCAGCAAGTGGCATTCCAACATATTTTTCATAGACTTCTGAATCTAAAAAAGGATAAACTTTTCTTAAAGGGTCTGCATTGTCTGCAATATAGATTAATTTAGCTTCACCTCCCATATCATTAACAGCTTTTACGATGGCATCAGCTGTAAGTATTTCTCTCATACTTCCAAGATGAATAGGTCCAGAGGGAGTTATTCCTGAAGAAATGACATGCTTTTTCCCATTTTTCAACAATTTTTCGGCAACTACATCTGCCCAGTGCATTACTTACTCTCTTACCGGTCTTGCACGAATTAAGGCCCTTAGAGGTACTTCAGTAATTTCATCATCAGCTTTTTTGTTTATTAAAACTATTATTAGTTCAGGAGTTCCACCTTCTTTTTTGACAAAATCTATCGCTTCATTTGCAGTGGAACCACTGCTAACGACATCATCAACGATTACTATATGTTTATCTTTTAGTCCAGCATAATTTGATGCATAATTTGTTTCATTTCCTTCTCCTCGACTGGGTCTAATCATTCCAAAATCAAGTCCTAAAATATCTGAGATAATTGTTGCTAAAGGTATACCATTATTTGTTAAACCAGCTACCATATCTAATTCAAATTGTCTATTTTCCTGTTCTTCAAGTATTACATCAGCCATTATTTCTGCAATGGCTTGTATTCTTGTGCCGGAGACTCCAATAGTTCTCCAACCGACTTTCACATCAGCAGGTACATTGTCTGCAAAGTTATCGGAAGCTTGCTTAGCTAAAAGCCATTCAACTGTAACTTGGGCTAAATGCATCTCTTGGCATATTTCTCTTGTTGAATGTCCTTTACTCTTCAATTCTTTGGCTTTCGCAGACATCTTCTCCATAGACATAAAATTACCTCAGCTGTTTTGTATTTAAGAATTTCCTATAAAACAATGGTGTAAAAAAATTAAATTTTAAATACAATCCTCTTGTGCGAACGAGTACACATGGCACTATGGCAAGGAAAATCAAAAAGAAAATCTACTGGAGGGAGGCTTTCTCCGCATAGTAGTAAGAAGAGATCAGAAATAGGTCGTGAGCTTCAGCAAGCTAAAGTCGGCGATTTAACTAAAAAAGTTGCTAGAGCAAGGGGCGGAGGTCGAAAAGATAGGTTATTGAAGACTGACTCAGTTTCGCTTACAGATCCTAAATCAGGTAAGACTGCAATTTCTAAGATCTTGGAAGTTGTGGAGAATAGTGCAAATCCCAATTATGTTAGGCAGAATATAATTACTAAAGGATCGATTATTTCTACCGAAAAAGGTAATGCAAGGGTTACATCAAGACCAGGCCAACATGGGATGGTCAACGCTGTTTTGATGAATGATTAATGTCATCAAAGAGACCTACAGTAATTTACCCCGAATATTTTGACTTTAATTTAAAGAGATCAAATGGCCGCAAAGTCCCACTTTCTGAAGCTGTTCGTTCTCCTAAGATAGATGAATTATCAAAATTATTGTCTAAATTAGGGTGTAATTTCCAGATAAGTGAATGTAATCATTCAGGTAACTGGTCAAATATGTCAGGTTCATTAAAAGTAGATACCGATTTAAGTAAGTCACAACTAATTCATAAACTGGGTTCTGGTTTGAAAGAATTACGTAAAACTAACTAATTACCAAGGTTCGTTTTTAACACCAATCTTGTATCCAATAATATTTACTCCTCTATGAAGTATAGGTGTTAAGAATAGTATAATGAATAGTGGACTCCAACTGTCTAATATCCATGACATTAACCATGAATTTTGGAAAATAAAACATAGTAAAAGAGTCATAAAAATAAAATCATACATGTCAAGTAGAGCAAATTTCTCTCCTCTCATTAGGTTTTGTCTTCTTTTATAGAATGATGCACTAATATCTCCAAATAAAGCCCCAAAGGAAAGTAGAGTAAATACCAAGAGAGGGTTATTTCCCCAAAGTTCTTGTTGAAATTTTTCTCCAGTTAAATTTTCTAAAGTAGTATATCCCTTATCAGAGTTAAGTATTATTCCAAATGCAATTCCTCCTAAGGTTCCTCCAATGAGTCCACTCCACGTTTTACCATCTCCTAATAGTCTATTTCCATCAGATAAAATTTTACCTTGATCGATGGGGAATTTTCCTCCAGTTAAAACAGCTACACTATTTGCAATATAAGCAGGCCCCATTATCCACATTACCACAAAAAAGATATTTATTAGTGATAATTCTTCTAAATTCATTACCTTCCGCCTAATTCTTTCTTCAAGTTTTCAATAACTTTAACAGGTGTCGGGTCTACAGCATTGAGTTTTGCAAGTACAATAGATACCATGTCACCTATAAAAATGGCTTCCATTATCTTTGCTAAATTGCTTTCACATTTAACGAATATTTCTTCAATATCTGTATTTTTCCAAGCAGTGTTCTTGAGAGCCTCAAATCTGTTTTCAATCTCCTCCTTTTCATTGTTTTTTCTGATAAGAACGGGTATCATATTTGGATTTGATTTTGTCCACCCCACGATTTCATTATGATTCATTTCAGGTATCACATGATGAAATGCTAATTGTTTTGCATTTTCTTGAATTTGGCATCTCCATCGGTATCCAACAGGTTCCATTAATGGTTCGCTATAAATGCAAGGTATTTTACCAACTATATTAGAGGCAATCTTTTTAATTTTCCCTTCATCATAATTTCGGTTTACTACCTCTTTGACAATTTTATCTATATTTGGAACATTAAATTTGTATAGTAACGGTTTTAGTAAAAGTGGTAAGGCAGCTCTAGGCTGATGTTCTTTTTCGATTATTGTCTTATCCCAGTTATGTTTATCAGCCAATTCTCCCAACTCTCCACCTGTGGTTATAGTTTCTATTTTACAGCCTCTGGTATGAGCCTCTCTTGCAGCAGAGAGTGTTTCAGCAGTGTTACCTGAATAGGATATGCAGATTACGTTATCCTTTGAGGACACCCATTTAGGCAGTCCATAATTATTCCAAGAAAAAATCTCTCCAATATTTTCATATTGAGCCAAAGTTTCCATAATTCTTCCACTAATTCCAGAACCTCCCATTCCAGATATTAATATTCTATTTGAATATGAACTTTTTTTTACATTTATCACATTCTTGAACATATCAAGAAAGTTTTTTGTATCTTTCTCAATGCTTACAGTCATTAGGTGTGATAACAGTGTCTATTAAAGTATAAATTGTGGTTAAATCTCATCCGAAGCCTTTTATTACCCATTATTATAGGAAATACGTTCTTTCGAGAGCCTAGAGGTAAAAAATGACAAACAAAGATTCGTCAAAAATGGATATGAGAAGTGCAATTATTGCTCTTTCAGTTGTAGCTATGCTAGTAGCATCATTTGGAGTGACTAATGTTGATGCAGCAGCATCTCCAGTAAGTTTAGCTTCAGATATATCTTCAGCCGATATAATGGAAGGTGAATATGTTATTGCAACTTTAACATTGACAAGTAGTGACAACACCTATAGAAAGATGGAAGTTAAGTTAACAGCAACGTTCCCAGGTAATGATGGATGGACAACTATGTTTTTGGATACTGATGAAAATCCAATTAGTGGCGATATGGTTACACTTGGTAAGCAAGATACAGAAACCGTAAAATTTTATATTTTCTGTGATGGTGCTTGTTCAGCAGGCGATACAGCAACAGTCCAGGTTTATGGACAAACAGATCCAAGATGGTATGACGGCGGGACAGATAGTGGAACTACGTCTGGTTGTCAAAGTGATGAAAGTTGTACAGATACCACCCCAGCCGCTTCTTCATCAAATGTTACAAATACAGTTAGTATTTCTTTAACTGCAAGAACAGGATATTCACATACTCTAGATTGTGATGCAAAGTCAGATTCAGGCAGTAATGAAATGTTTCAGAGCACTAGCTACCAATGGGGATATGATCTAGAGAATACAGGTTGGAATGATGATACATATACATTTGCAACCTCAGTGGCAACAGATTCTGGAGCCTCTGTAAATGGTTGGACAGTAAGTGCAGGTCTTAGTAACAAGGCTTTAACTGGTCAGCAGGATTCATCATCTACAGCAGTTCATTCAGCCGAGGCAAGTATGACAATTGTACCCTCAGCAACTGCTAGGCCAGGAGTATACAAGATAGGTCTTCTAGCAACGGGCTCAGCTTCAGGTAACGAGGAAAACTGTAATTTTAATGTAGTTATTCCAGAACCTGATTTAGAAATAAAAGATACAGACATTTCATTCAGCCATTCTAGTGCATGGATTAATTCTAGAGGAGATTCACAAAGAGTTACAATTTATGCTAAGGTTCGAAACAATGGAGGAACAGTTGATTCCGAAGGAACTACAGTTACAGATGTAAGTGTAATTTTCCTTGTGGATGGTTCACAATTAGGTTCAGTTCAGACTATTAGTTCATTAGGATATGGCGAGGAAGTTACGCTTCAGGCATACTGGAATCCAGGTAGAGCACACGATAGTAATGAAGTAGGTATACCTGTTAAAGTTTCAGTAGATCCAAATGTTGATATACAAGAAACTGAAGCAGATAATAACATAGGCTCACAACATTTCAAGGTGGTAAAGACCAAAGCAAGTAATCCTTCATTTTACATGGGTTTCTTGTCACTAATTGGAGCTGTTGGTGCAGCAGTACTAATGTCTGCTTACTACAGAAATAAAGACTCAGAAGAATAAAATCTAGTCTTTCTTTGTAAATGAAAAAAGCCCTGACTGGTCCAGATATTAGTCAGTTGATTGAGGGATGGCAATCTTTAATTGGATCACGAGTTGATCAATTTGGTAGACCTGATTTAAACAAAGTAGTTCTTAAACTGCGCTCAAGAGAAAAGGGGACAGTAAGATTATAGATAGACTTGTCAGGCTGGGCTTACCTTACTAAGACAACAATAAGTACTGAATCTAATCAGGGAGTTTTTGTTCAAAAGGTTCGCAAACTTATTAAGAAATCAAGAATAGAAGCTATAGAACAAATAAATGGAGATAGAATATTATCTATTTCTTTTATCAGAAAAGAGGAAAGAGTAAACCTAATTTTTGAAATGTTTCACAAAGGTAACATAGTTTTGTGCTCAGATGATAAAATATTGGCAGTAATGCGAAAGCAAAAATTCCGTCATAGATCTCTTGAATCAGGTTTACCTTATCAGTCCCCTCCAAGTATTAATCCATTTACTGTTGATTATGCTGTATTTAATGATAAATTAATCAACTCACAGAGAGGTTTAGGAGCTGCATTGACAATAGATTGTAATGTTGGTGGAG
>CAZVIT010000009.1:0-24185 GCA_964626865.1 uncultured archaeon
TAATCCGTTTCCGTTAGTTAATCCGTTACCGTTAGTAAGCCCGTTACCATTAGTAAGCCCGTTACCATTGGTTAAGCCATTCCCGTCTTTTAGACCGTTATCACTTTTTTCTTTCATTTGTCTCACCTTAGAAAGTTATTAGCCATAAAAGAAAGACTATATAATAATAGTTGCGAAAATATATAGTATTGTTGATGATTAATTAGAGTCTATTTTCGACTTTTTTTAGTCTTCTTTTTTGAAGATTTTTTAGTTTGTTTTTTTTCTTCCTTTTCTTTCTCAGGTTTTGTTCCTTCATAGTGTTCTAAGAATTCGATATCTGTCACATCAGTATGTTTTCGTATTGCTGCAACAACTCTGTATTTAGCTTGAAACCAATTGATATCAAATTTTGTTCTTTCGGGTAATTTTATTGAAACAACACCTTTTTTCACTCCAATGTCAAAATCTTCATCAGAAGGGTATTCCATGTTGAAAAGAGCATTTATTTTTTTATCTATTTTTTTAATTGTAGATTTCACAGTATATTTGAAGGTAAGTTCTTTACCAGCTAATCCAGGATTAAAATCAATTCTGACTCTTGATCCATAAACATTAGCTAAGATTCCAATTTTCCCCTCAATGTTAATTTCTTCACCAACAAATCCTTTCGCTTTAGGACATAATCTTCTAAATTTAGAAACGGACATTGTTTCAATTAATTTTGTATCTCTTGGGCCGTATGCTTCTTCTGGAGAAATCTTAACTTCAGTTGCTTTTCCAACTTTTGCTTTTCTCAAATCGTTTTCAAGACCCGGAACTAGTCTTCCGTCACCTACAACTACAGTAATCGGTGCATAAACTCTATTTTCTACAATTGCATCTTCTTTCTTTGCTATTTTTTCTAAAGTAGTATCAAATAAAACGCCTTCTGTGCGTCCTTCATAGTCTAAAGTTATTATGTCACCATCTTTTAAGGCCATATTCCCCGTCTAAAAGGCAGAGTATTAAGCGCTTATGTTGGAAAGTAAGACTTCTTAATGACCTTTTTGATTAACACATTGATGCGGACAAAACCAGCACGTTCTATGATATTGCCAAGAATGGTTGTTACTGGTCCAGGTGTTTTAGAGCAGATTCCTGCAATAATAGCTGAATTGGATATTCCTGAGCGTGGATTACTTGTTTGTGACACTAATACATTGGAAATTGCAGGTAATCAAGTTATAGACTATTTAGAAGCAGGTGGCCATCCAATGCAAAGAGTTGAGATTAAAGGAGCTAACATTGAGGAACTTGAAAGGGTAGAATCTTTTTCGGAAGATATTGATTTTTTAGTTGGTTTGGGTGGTGGACGTCCGATAGATATTGCAAAGCAAGCTGGTTTCAATAAAAACATTCCATTTATTTCAATTCCAACAGCGGCATCTCATGATGGATTCGGTTCAGCAAGAGCTTCAATCCGTAGAGACGGTCTTAAGACATCAATGCAGGCTATACCTCCAATTGCAGTTGTTGCAGACACTGAGATAATTTCAAGAGCTCCAAAAAGATTGCTTGGCGCAGGTGTTGGAGATATCATAAGTAATCAAACAGCAGTTTTAGATTGGAAATTGGCAGGTCAAAAAGCAGATTATAGTGAATATGCAGCAGCATTATCTGAAATGGCCGCAAAATTAGTTGAAAATGATATTGATAAAGTAGCTAGTGGCGAAGAAGAGGGAGTTCGCTTAGTAGTTAAAGCATTAATTTCTAGCGGGGTGGCTATGTCAATAGCAGGAACATCTAGACCAGCAAGTGGCGGTGAGCATAAATTTTCACATTGGCTTGATTCTAATTATGATACGCCAGCATTACATGGAGAACAATGTGGCCTAGGTTCTATAGTTACTATGTTTTTACATGGCGGAGATTGGGAAAAGGTAAGAAACACTTTGAGAACAGTAAATGCACCAATTAATTCAAGAGAACTTGGAATAGATGATGGTGTAGTTCTAAATGCATTTCTTAATTCAAAAGAAATAAGGCCTCAACGTGTTACAATTCTTGATAAATCCAATCAAAAACAAATTGAAGAAGCAGTGTTAGCTACGGGAGTCATTGGATAATCTTTCTTCAATTTCGGTAGAAATCCATAAAACTATTATTGTTATTAAAATAACTGGAGTACTTATGTGGAAACCTTGTGTAAACCATTCAGGAATAGCATTTCCAGTTTTTGTACTCCAGTAAGACCATGCTACTATAATTTCTCCAGCTATGATTGAGATTATACAACTATTTGCTCTAACTCTTTTCCAATAAAGTACAGCAACAGTTGTTGGAAATAGAACAGCTAGTCCTGTAAATGCCTGAGATACTATATCAAATATAGTATCAGGAGGATCATATGCCAATACTAAACCTATTATGGCTAATATGATAATTAAAATTCGACCTATTTGTTTTTCATTCTCTTCTTTTATTTCAGTAATTGCGGGTAATCCATCTTTAGTTATTATAGATGACATTGCAAGAATCTGTGAATCTGCAGTAGACATGAAAGCTGCAATTGCACCTACACAAACAATTGCCCCAGCCCACAATGGAGCATATTCAGTTAGCACTAATGGAAGTATATTATCCGATTCGGTTTTAGTTAAAGTTCGGTCAAAATCCACAATATTTCCATACACTCCTATAATTACAGGAAATAGGAAAAGAATTGGAACAACTGTTGGATATAGCCAAGCAGCAGTACGAATTGCTTTGTCATCCTCAGCAATATAAAATCTAGAAAAAAGTTGTGGAAACATAGGTACAGTTATTGGCCAAAGTATAGTGAAAGAAAATACAATTTCCCATGTAAAGTTACCCTCTCTTACAAATTTTTCAGGTTTATTATCCCATAATGACTGTCCAGCCTTACTGAATCCTCCAATATCTTCATGAATAAAGAAACCAATGACAAATATAACTAATATGGAAAACATCAAAATTCCTTGAAAAACATCAGTCATTGCAGAGGATTTCATTCCTCCTAATATCAGGTAGATAATCATTACACATGTTAGCAAAAGTGCACCTGTGAAATAGGGTATTTCACCTCCAGACAGTGTTTCCAGTAACATTCCTGCACCCATTGGTTGAGTTGCAAGATAAGGTAGTGTAAAAATTACTAAGACAGTACCATATAACCATCCTAAATATTTTGAATTTGTTTCACCTGCTATTAATTCAGGAGGTGTAATATATCCTTTTTCTTTTCCTAATTTATGGATGGGAATTCCAAGCAATAATATGGATAATCCAACAAGTGAAGTTCCCATAGCCATTATTCCATAAAATCCCCAACCAGCACGGTAACTGGCTCCTGCAAATCCTAAGAAAAAGAATGCTGAGAAATTAGTTGCTGCTAATGTGCAAAAAAGAACCCATGGGTTTATTTTTCTAGATGCTACAAAATAATCTTCAGCACTATCCTCCTCACTGCGTCCATAAATTCCTATTGCTATTGACATACAAAGATATAATGCTAAAATAATAGCAATTGTAAACAAATCACTCATTTGCGTTCCACTCCTTTGAAAATTTCCATATTGAATATGCAAGAGTAAATTGAATTACGATTAGGTATAAGACCCAAGTAGGTAACCATTCAGCGATTCTTCTATTAGAATCCCAATTCCAGATATCAATACTTAATAAAAATAACCCAACAAAGAGAGCTGTCCAGAATTTACCTTTCTTCGATTGTGGGAACCAGAACGGTAAAAGCTCCCAGGTCTTATTTTTCAAGTTTGTAATCTTTCAATTAGTTCAGCTTTTGTACCCGATACAGGTAAATTCTTTTCTTTTAATAATTCCTTTAGTTCAGCTACTTTCATAGAGGAATAATCAACTTCATTATTTGATTCTTCAGCATCTTCATCATTCACAACTTCTTCTGCAGCAGTTTCATCAACTGTTTCTTCATCATCATTTGAATTTAGAATTTTCTCAAGTTCATCTTCATCAGGAGGAACTTCCATAAGATTTGCGGGATTCATAACGCTAATTTTTGATATTTCTACTCTCTTAGTAGGGTACGTGCTTTTCAAAGTTGCAGCAGTTTCTTTGCTTAGATCTCCAGAATAAATTTTCTTTAAAGCCTCAGAAAGTGTCAGTTTAGTTAGACTTTTCTCAATATTTTCGTGAGCTGAAGCTCTTAAAACTTTTTCTTGGGATTTCTTTATTCTTTTATCGACCATAATGATAGGCTTAATACGAATTTGAACATCATCTTTTAATTTCAAAACAAAATTGCAATCAATGCGGCTATTTCTTCTTCTTGTTAGTGCTCTTTTGTAATCAGAGGTTAGTCGGTGACCATCAAAAGAAGTGAATGCATTATTTCCTCGAGTTTCATTAACTCTAAATTTAATCATGAAATTTTTTTGATTGTAGTCTCCAGTTAATTTTTCTAATGGTACTTCAGTAACTCTACCGTTTACAAACTCTGGATTGTCAGCAGGCGTGTGTGCCATTATAGTATAGTTGAACATTGATGGTGCGTGAAGACGATACCACATTTTGTTCTTCCACTTGTCTTTAACTTTGGTTCTTGTGACTTTTGCCAATGATTTCTCCGCTTGAACTACAAGTTCAGGCTGCGACGACTGGACAGGGTTAAATATACGTTGCGTTGGTAGTATATCATCATGTTTGATAAAATATTGCTGCCAGTAGACCCTACGAAGCGCCTCAAACCAGCAAGAGAATATGCAATAGCTTTATCAGAAAAATTAGAAGTTCCTTTGGTTGCAGCATTTATAGCAAATCCCAAAAAAGCAGGAACAGTAACAGCTTCATTAGATACTAGAGATGGTTTTGCAGCACTTGGCAAAAGACAACTTGATCAAATTATAGAATCTAATAAGTCAATAGACATAAAACCAATAATAATGAATGGTAAGAGGCACAAAGTTTTAGCAAAAATGGTTGATGAAGGAATCGCAGACACTCTAATTTTGGGACCCTTTAGATCATATTGGTCTAGATGGTTTACAGGTTCAGAGGTTGAAAGAATTTTGGAATATGAATCCTCGCATGCCTTTGTGGTTAGAAATCCCCATCCTCTTCCAGGTCCAGGTTCTCCAGCATTAGTGGTCATTGATGGAACTAATTTCTCAGATAAATCGATAGATTGTATAGAGAGTTTTGCAAAAAAATTTGGTTGTGATATAGAATTATTATATTTGGGTAAGAACATAATAGATACTGGATTTATGGATTCTACCGTAGTCTCTTTGAGAGAGAGATTAGGTGAGAATTATCATATAACTTCCACCATAATTCCTTATACTTTCTTTAAATCTAGAAGAGCTATAACTAATTCAGTTGTAGATTCAGAGGGCGCAAGAATTGTAGTTTTACCAGTTATGAATCATTTAGTCAGTGAATTTTTATTGCATCAGGTGGTTCTGGATGCATCAGTTCCGGTGTGTGTACTAAGATGAGTGATGACAAAGAGTTTCAGAATATGCTTGACAATCTCGATATTGTTGTTGAGTCCATGGAAGAAGGCCATACAGTCATAACACCTAGAGTAGTTAAGGAGAAAAATAGAAAAACTTTGTTAGAATTACAGAAGGACTTGTTTGATCCAGATGCAAGGCAGCATGCATTTTACAGATTATACATAAATCCTACTTTTAGAAAATTAATGGCAGGTTTTGTAATAGTTTCTTTTATTCATATTTTACTTTTAATTTTTGCAACAACATTATCAGCACCGGGTAGGAATGTGTTTACTTTATTTCTTTTGATAATTTATTTATGGGTTTCTGAAACATTTCCTTTACCTGTTACCGCACTTATGGCAGGTGTAGCACTTGTTTTACTTGGAGAAGACAGGGACTTGGCATTTGAATCATATGCTGCAGATTCTGTGTTTATGATTCTTGGTTCATTGATTATAGCTCAAGGAATAACCAAATCTGGAGCCGAGAATTTGATTATCAAAAGGTTACTAGGGCCATTTACTGGATCAAATTATGCATTAATTTTTGGCATAATTGTTATCTGTAGTTTTATGGCAGCCATTATCCCTGACCATAGTGTTGCAGCAATTATGTTACCTCTTGTTTTGACTGTTGCTGATAAAACAGACATCAGAGAGAAAAATAATGAGATGATTGCATTGGTATTAGCAGTAGCATTTTCTTGTTCAATTGCAGGTTTAGCAACTCCTTCGGGAGGTGCAAGGAATGTGATTGCTATGGGTTTTTTGGAAGAGATATATGATATTAGAATTTCTTATGTTCAATGGGTTATATTGGCAGCACCAATAACTATTGCTCTGATTCCTGCAGTCTTTTTGACTTTAATTTTTGTTAATAAAGTTACATACCGAAAGATAGACTATATTCAGGAATCAGGTAAATCAATAGACGATAGACAAATTTTAGCATTATCTATTCTTGTTCTAACCTTTGGTTTATTTTTGACTTCAGGGTTTAATGGATTAACTTTAGGTACTTGTGCTATGATTGGAGGTATTTTGATGCATGCTACTGGAGTTTTAGAGTGGGAAGATAGTCGTCAACGTTTGCGATGGGGTGTTATGTTTATTTACGGAGCAGCTCTGACTATGGGTAAAGCTATGGTTAATCACGGTGCAGCAGATTGGCTTGCAGGAGGATTATACCAAATGGCAGATTACGGTTCAGAATATGGGGGTGATTTATCTATAATTTTGATTATAATTGTAGTTACTGTTTTGCTAACTAATGTTATGAGTGATGGTGCAGCCGCAGCTATTCTTGTACCAATCACTTTAGCAGTGGGTGCAGCCGCAGATTTTAATTTAGCATTTATCGCAATAATTACTGCAATAAGTACAGCTTTTGCATTTATGACTTCTTTTGGTACGCCTCCCAATCTGATTGTTCAAGCATCAGGAATACCCACCTCTAACGATTTCTTGAGAAATGGAGTTCCATTAGTAATAATAGCCATTCTTTTCTTGATTTTAGCTCAAACATACTACTGGGAAATGGCTAGTGAAGTTGCAGGTATTTAGTTAAATAATATTTTTTTGCTTCGATCTACTTCAACTAATCCACCTATAAATCCAAAAGCGACTAATGAAAGAAATACAGATGAATTACTGTCTGGCATTTTTGAGATAGGTCCAAGTAAATTACTATTGGGATTATATCCTAAGAAATCATTTATTGAATCAGATAAATCGTTAGGGCCAGATCCTGGTGGAAGTGCGCCAATAGTTCCCATAATAGATATTGAGGCTATTATTAGGAAAGGTAGCATAGCTGCAGTCAATGCCCTTGCAGGGTCTCCAGATTTCCTTCCTCCAAAATATCCACCTATTGCAGCAGTTATAGATCCAGGTATCATCAATATTCCAAGTACAATCATTATGGTTAAAATATAAATAAATCCCGCGAAAATACCTTGGTTAAGAAAAGCACTTTCTTCATGATTGAGATTTAAATCTTTTTTCTTTATATTTTCAGAAGAAACTTTTTCTAATCTCCCATTTTCTTCAATGTTATTTTCCTTTTGGATTGTTTTTAGGTTTTCTTCAACATCAAGATTTTTGTCCTCAAGTACACTATTCTTTTCTAATTTTTGGCGCACGAGTTCCCATAAATCTTTTTTTTCTTCCACTTTTTATTATTTTCTTAGTATCTATAAATTATTGTTGGGCCTACAACAGGTTAATATATGACCCATTATTTGGGTTATAACTGGGGAATAAGTTTGGAAGTTTTAACTACAGAAACATTGGCTGCAGCAATTAATTACAGTCCAGAATACTCGCACATGGGGGAAGATGAATCTAATTACCTTGCTGAGCATATTTTAAATTTTTTTGGTTACAGTGATCGTATTATTGACAATGTTCTTCACCCTGAAGATAGAGATACGTTCTACATGTTAGAAGATGCAGGTCTCATGGAAACAGAAAGAGAAGAAACAACACTTTATGATGGCCGTGAATGGAGAATACATTATTGGCTTCTAAAAGTCGGAGTAATTCAGAATAGAAGAGATTCAGGTCCTAAATTTGCAGATGATGACTTAGAACCATCAGTTTATGATGAAGTTCCTGAAGATATCTGGTCAAGATAAGTTGAAGTTACCATATACTTTACGAAGAAATCAGCAAGAAATAATTGACACAATAAAGAAAAGTCTTTCTTCAAAAAATCATTTAGTTATAGAAGCTCCAACCGGAAGTGGCAAAACGTTCACATCATTAGCCTCAGCATTACCTTTTGTATTAGACAATGATTGTAGAATTATTTACTGTGTTAGAACAAATTCACAGCAGGAGCAAGTAATTAGCGAATTAAAAGAATTCAAAAAATCAGGTAATAAAATTTCTGCAGTTGCAATACAAGGTAGACAATCAATGTGTCCACAGCAGAAGGACGATAATGAGTTAGCAAAATCTAATTGGTCTGAGAAGTCCAAAATTTGTAAATCGTTGAAACTGCAATCAAAAATGGGTGAAGCTGGTTGTCCATACTATAGGAAATTATTAAGTCCGACAAAAAATTTATTGAGAACATGGTCTTCCGAAATATATAATGCTGAAGAGTTCACAAATAATGCAGAAAAAGAAGGATTGTGTCCTTATGAATTGAATAAATTTCTTCTAAAAGAGGCTCAAGTAGTTATTGTACCATATGTTTACTTTTTTGAGGGATATATACGCAAATATCTTCTTGAATGGATGGGTACTTCTATAGACAAAATAGTTACAATAGTTGATGAAGCCCATAATTTACCAGATTGGTCAAGAGATGCAGCCTCTGATTATTTGAGCATAGATACATTGCATAGAGCAACTAAAGAATCTGAACAATTTGGTTTATTACTAGGAGATAGCAGTCCACCACATCTTTTTTTGGATTTAGTGGAGTCTGCACTTAAATCGCTTGGAGAATATCATATTCCAGATGAAGTGGAGGAAGGACTTCTACCTTCTCACATAGTTTCACTTGATTCAGAAGTGCCAACTTTTGAAACGGAAATGATGTCTCTTGGAAAAATGACACTTTACCGTTTAAAGCAACAGGCATCAGATTTGTCTAAAATGGGGCAACTAATTAGGCAAATATTACTTGAGAAAGGGAAAAGACCACGTTCGTATTTAGGTACAGTAGGTGATTTTCTTTGCAGATGGTTAGATTCAATTGAAAGTCATAGTATACGTTTAGTAGGGAAAAAACCTCTTAGATTGGAAAAAGTATGCCTGGATCCAAGAGTAATGACAGGTTTTCTGGATGAGACTGCAGGAGTTATTATGATGTCAGGGACTTTGAGTCCATTAGGTATGTTTCGTGATTTAATAGGATTAAAGCCTGAATCAAAACTAGAAAAATATGAATCAATTTTCCCTAAAAAGAATAGACTTATTCGTTATGTTAAAGATGTAACAACATCCTTTAGCGAATTAAATAATAATCCGAAAGTGTGGATTCAATTAATAGATAAATTAGAATCAATAATTGATAAATTCAATGGGAATATTGCACTATTCTTCCCATCATACAAAATGCTTGAGTCTGCATTAAATGAATTTAAAGTATCTAAGCCAATATACAAAGAATATTCAGGAATGAATCAAGATGAATTAATGAATACAGTTGAGAGCTTTAAATCAGATAGTGGTTCGGTATTAGCAGGTGTTATGGGTGGCAGACTTGCAGAAGGTATAGATTATCCTGACACTTCATTAGAAATGGCCATAATAGTAGGTATACCATATCCTGCACCAGGAGTTAGGCAGGAAGCTCTTCAGCATTATTTTGACGTGTGTTTTGATGGAAAAGGTTGGGAATATGCAGTAGAATCTCCAGCTTTACGTAAGATGCTTCAAGCTGCAGGCAGAGTTATACGTTCAGAAGAGGATAGGGGAATGATTATAATTACAGATGGAAGAGCCGGTAAATTTTCGAAGGATATTTCTGATTTGGAATTATCAAATAATATAATTAATGATGTGGAAGATTTCTTTGAGGCCTAATTTAATTTAATGCAATATTGTTGAATACTAAATTGCCACCGTGGCTTAGCTCGGTATAGCGACTGATTCGTAATCAGTAGGTCGGGGGTTCAAATCCCCCCGGTGGCTCCATATTATTTACTAAAAAGATTCTTGCTTCTTCTCATAGCTTCGAGAGCCGGCATTGTTTCTCCAGACATAAAAGAGATACATGCTCCTCCACCAGTAGAGATATGCCTAATTCCGTTAGCTAGTCCCATTTGATTAAATGCCATAGCCGTTTCTCCACCTCCAACAACAGTCATTCCATTACTTTTTGAGATGGCGTTGAAAATTTCATTTGTGCCTGTTGCAAATTCAGGGTTTTCAAAAACACCCATTGGTCCATTTGCAATAATTGTTCCAGCATTTTCTATAATATTTATGTAATTGACTAGAGTATCTATTCCAATATCAAACAATGGATAATTTTGAGGTAAATTATCAACATTAGTTCCATTTCGCTTTCCATCAACATTTAACGCCACATCCGTAGGAATTTGTATTCTTCCTCCATATTTATCTAATAAATCTTTAGCTAAGTTAATTACCTTTTTGTGTTCATGAATTTGTTTTTCAATGAATTTAGTACTTGGTTTACCTATGTCAATGCCTGATGCAATTAAGAATATATTAGCAACAACTCCTCCAGTTAGAATTTGTCCAACTCCCTTTTCTAAGAAATTTTGGGCTATAGCTACAGAATCAGCAGCCTTACTACCTCCTAGTACTGCAATTCTTGGTGTAGGTCCTGAACTAATAGCCTTACCCAGAAAATCCAATTCACGTTGCATAACTCTTCCTGCTAAGGCAGGCATGTTTTCTGAGAACCCAACTAAAGAAGGCTGACATCGATGAGATGCAGCAAAAGCATCATTGACAAAATAAGAGGCATGTGGAGAAAGTTTCTTTACCATCTCAGAATTATTTTGCTTATCAAAATTATTATTCATAAATTTGTTTAGCCCGATCTCTTCTTTGTCAAATCTTACGTTATCTAGTAAAATTATATCTCCATTTTTTAAATTCTTAATTTGATTTATTGCTTTATCTCCATACAAATCATCAATAAACATTATTTTTTTGTCAATCATCTGAGACATTTTTTCACCATGTTTCTCTAAATTAACAAAATCTAATTTCCCAGGTCTTGATTGGTGTGCTAGAATTATTATTTTAGCATTCATTTCTGAAAGTTCTTTTACCGTTGCAGCATGCCTTTTAATTCTAGTATCATCTAATATTTCCCCATTTTCAGGATTTATAGAAGAATTGATATCTATTCTTAATATGATTGTCTGATTCTCTAAATTATAGTCATCAATAGTTAGGAAACTTCGTTTTTCTAGACTATCAAATTCACCGTCAACAGTTACATAATTACTGTTTTGAGCCACAGCTTGTGAAGGGGGGGTTTCAAAACCTTTTTGTCTATGTTTTGTTTAAATTTCGGCCTAAAATAGCGAAACTGGCAACTATTGCCTCAATTTGTATTCTTGAATTAGCTCCCTCAGATAATCTAAAATCAGCTTCAGCCAATTTTTCAATCATTAAAACTTTAATGTTATCGGGTATTTCTAAATCTCTAACAGTTCTATGCATTTGTCTTAACACGTCTTCACCAGCCAAACCATACGTTATTTGCAAAGTATCCAATTTTTCTCTAGCAGTTGAGAAATTACCAGATAGTGCAGATTCTAAAGCATCTTTAACTTCTTCAGGCCTGGCTGCAGCTACGGCTTGGTAAACAACATCGGGTGTCACATCTGTTTTTGCTGCAGAAGCCATTTGTAATCCATTAATTGCTCTTCTAAGATCACCTTGTGCTAAATAGGTAAGTGATTCAAAAGCTTCTTTTGTAACCGTTATATTTTCTTTTGCAGCTACAAATTTAAGATATTTTTCTAAATCTTCAGCTTTTATGGGCCTAAATCTAAATACAGCACAACGGGACTGAATAGGATCAATAATCTTAGATGAAAAGTTGCAAGACATAACGAAGCGACAGGTTCTAGAGTATTTTTCCATAGTTCTTCTCAAAGCGGCCTGTGCAGCCCCAGTTAGGGCATCTGCTTCATCTAGAAATATTATTTTGAATCCTTTTTCACCTAAAGGTGCAGTTCGTGCAAATTCTTTTATTTTTCCTCTAACAACATCAATTCCCCTTTCATCAGAGGCATTTAATTCATGTAAATTATGTTTCCATAATTCTCCAAACATTTCTCTTGCTAGGGCTAAAGCACTAGTAGTTTTACCAATGCCAGCAGGTCCTGCAAAAAGCAAATGAGGCATGGAACTTTCCTTCACATAATTTTTCAATCTGGATGTTACAGCTTCTTGTCCAACAACCTCTGAGAGATTGTTTGGCCTGTATTTTTCAATCCAAATTTGTTCCATATTATACCTATCAGCACGTTCTATATTTGGATTAACCCGTATAATGTAAAACATATATATCCCTTTACTGAGTACAAAATGATGTCAAAATATGAAGGTGTTGATTTTTACAATTTGGATCAACATTTAACAGAAGAAGAATTAATGGTACGTGATTTAGTACGAGATTGGGTAGATGAAGAAGTTCTGCCTATTATTGAGAAATATTATACAAAAGGTACATTTCCCTTAGATTTAATTCCAAAAATAGGAGAAATGGGACTGTTTGGTTGCAATTTGAAAGGTTACGAGTGTGCAGGTTTGTCAAATGTAGCATATGGAGTCATTTGTCAAGAATTAGAAAGAGGAGATTCAGCAATCAGAAGTTGTGTTTCAGTTCAAGGATCATTATCAATGTATCCAATACATGCTTTTGGAACTGAAGAGCAGAAAAACAAATATTTGCCAGGAATGGCTAAAGGAGAATTGATAGGTTGTTTTGGACTTACAGAACCAGATCATGGGTCCGATCCAGCAGGTATGGAAACTAAGGCTGTAGACGATGGAGATTCTTATATTATTAATGGGGCCAAGATGTGGATTACAAACGGGACTATTGCAGATTTAGCAATAGTTTGGGCTAAATTAGATGGCAAAATACGAGGATTCATAGTTGAAAAAGGCGATAAAGGATTTACAGCTCCAGAAATGAAGGGTAAACATTCCCTGAGAGCTTCAATTACAAGTGAATTGGTATTTCAAGATTGTAGGATACCAAAAGATAGATTATTGCCAGATGTTCAAGGTCTAAAAGGTCCATTAAGCTGTTTAACACAAGCTCGTTTTGGTATTGCTTGGGGTTCATTAGGTGCAGCAATGGGTTGTTTCCATTCTTCTGTTGATTATGCTAAATCAAGAATTATGTTCAACAAACCAATTGCTAGCTTTCAATTAGTTCAGAACAAATTGGCTTGGATGCTTAGAGAAATAACTAAAGGACAATTACTTGCTTATCATTTGGGAAGAGCAAAAGACAAAGGAGAAGCCACACCAGAGATGGTATCATTAGGTAAGATGAATAATGTAGACATTGCCTTAGAAATTGCTAGAACTTCAAGAGATATACATGGAGCTAATGGTATTCTTAATGAGTATCCAATTATGAGACATATGGCTAATCTAGAGAGTGTATATACATATGAAGGCACACATGATATTCATAATTTGATTCTAGGAAGATGGATTACTGGGCTTCAAGCTTTTGAATAATTAAAGAGTTCCAGGACTAGAAACAGCTTCATTCCAATCAGCACAATTATAGCAACTTCTGGCTAAAGTTTTTCCATTTCCATTTGCTCCATCATCAGAAGTATAACTGAAAACATCATTATACGAATTTTTTGATAAGATTATAGTTTCAGTAGTTCCTAAACCATTTCCTATGGCAACATCTTCTACGGAGAAGACATATTTGTAATCAAGGTATGTTTCTTTAAATGTAGATGGTGATGATGTCAATATTCCCACACTTTTTGCAGGAATGGTAATGACTTCATTATCTTCAGGAATTATATTATCTTTCTCGTCTGTATCTGCAATAGACCAGCTGTTTACAAAAATAGCAACATCATTGGGATTGTAGAATTCAATCCATTCATATCCAAATCCGTTATTTTCAGGACTGTACATTACTTCTGTAAGGTAAAGTTCACTAGTGGGAGTATCTCCTTCATAAACGGTAACAGTTAGCAAAGCAGGAATGCTGCTAGTTCCATCATTGTACAATAAGTATCTTTGAGATTCAAAACTTACAGAGGCAGTATCTGGATTTCCTCCCCAAAGACAAACAGTTTCTTTAGGAACTAAAGTTTGTACTTCTATCCGTAATTGTTCAGTAACACCGAGTTCTTCTTTCAGTGAATAATATGGAAACTTACTCAAAGAGTTACATTTATCAGCATCAATTTCACCATCACTATTCAATATTCCAACAGTAGTGCCGTTACGGAGTTGTACAGTTCCAATCCCATATTCATTACTTTCCCATTCAGACGACTCGCCACTTAATCCTTCAGAACCGGTTAATTCAGATACTACTTCTCTTGCCATTACAATGTTGTTATCATTTTTATTCAAATCAATCCCAATTCTAAAGTTCATAGATGATGTAAAAGCTTGCAAAATTATTACAAATACAGTTAAAGCTATAGTGAATTCAATGACGTGTGTCACAGCATCTTCTTCAATTATATTCCTTCTTTTCATCCTTTTACTTCCCTCTTGAAAAGCTTAGTTGCAGTTCTAAGACAGGTAATAGGCCATAAGACTTGTGCCAATAAAATTAACCATCCCGGTATTCCCTCAAAATCTATGGCTAAAGTTCTATGTGTCAGTAATCCTACAGAGAATTGGTAAACGTATCCAGGGTTTAGTACTCCTAAATGGGAAGAGATACTCTGAAATTTAGGGTCATTTTCGAAGCCATCTGCAGTTATATCAACACCTAATACAAATGCAATAACATAAGTTAATAATGTCCATACTACCGCAAATAATAACCATATTCCTAATCCATACACTACTACATCACTACCACTTCTTGCAGAAATGGCAAAGCATAATTGTAAACAGACTAGAGTGAAGATCATTATTTGCCCGCACACAATAAATGCAATTGTTCCACTTATTGTTGGAGCTTCACCTGCATTAATCATAAGAATTAATCCCAAAATCTGTGCTACAAGAGCAGGAATACCAACAACCAAAGAGAGACCTACAGCTTTTCCAATTACAATACTTTCACGATTAATTGGTTTAGCTAGTAAAATATTTAATGTATTTGTTTGCCTTTCTTTATGGAAAGAGTCGACAGATACTCCAATTGCAGCTAATGAGACTATAAAGAAAACAAAGAAAGAAAATTGTGTAAGAGCCTGAGTGGAGTTTTGTACAAAGAATACAGATTCAGGGTCAACATTCTGATAATGACCTAGTACTCCTCCCATACCAACTATGAATAATGTAAACATTGTACCTAGTACAATCATTCGAGATGAAGTAATACCTTGTCTTAGTTCAAATTTTGCCAAATACCAAATCAAACTAGCTTGTTTCTTTACATTTTTAATACGATTTAGTGATAAATATAGCCCAATAAAGAAAATTACTAACTCAGCAGTAAAAAAGTAATTATCTTTTGATGATGATAGTTCAATATCTTCGGCTTCAGCAATCCAACCTTCTCTTTCTAAGGTAATGATTTCACCATTATTATCAAATGTCGAAATATCACTCACCAATGTAGCTTTGATAGTAATTATTTCACTTTCGAAGAATTTTTTAGATAAATCATCATTCACTAGAATTCTCATGCCACTGACATTTAGCATAGTTTTACCAACTAAATCCTCAGAATAAATTAGAGCTTCTCCCTCAGAGAATTTTCCTGGAATAAAGCTGTCATTCCTATAAACTTCAAATTTTGGGGAGGTTCTTAATATTCCCTTAAATGTTATACTATCTCCTACTTCTTCTTCAAATGTAATAGTCCAATTATTTCCATCTTTAATTAACTTTTTATTTTCCCAGACTTCTTCAGGGTTTGTTTCAGTGGTAGCTTCCCAATAACCTTTGTGTATTATAGCAAGACTAATTACTAGAACGATTGAAATAATCAACGGTTGCCATGTTTCTTTGCTTTTCCATTGGTCATTTGATTTCAAAAGATATTTGTCTTTTAAATTCAAATTAATCGTCTCCCGTTTCTTTTAGGAAAATCTCCTCTAGAGAATTCTTTTGAGGTTCAATTGAGAAAATTTGTATTCCTTTTGATACTAAAAAGTCAGTTACCCAAGGAATATTTTCTTCTTTTAATTTTAATATTATTTCGTCGTGTTTACCATTGTTTTTTTGTTTAATACCTTTAATCTTTTTATTTTTAGATAATTCTTTAGCATTTTCTTTAGAGAATTTTTTTACTTTTAATAAAAGCTTAATTGATTTTTTCTCAATTTCTTTACGGATTCTATCAATTGATTCTTCACGAATTAGTTTACCCTTGTTAATGATTCCAACATGCGAGCATATTTCTTGAACTTCAGTAAGAACATGAGAACTGAGAATAATAGTCAAACCTTTTTGATTCAGTTCTTTTAAAACAAGTCTTAGCGCTTTAACTCCTCTTGGATCAAGGCCTGAGGTTGGTTCATCGAGCACTAATATTTCAGGTTCATTTAGTAATGCAATACACAAAGCTAGTCTTTTTTTCATTCCAAGAGAATAGTCACCAACTTTTCTGTTTGAATCTTTTTTAAGACCCAATTTAGCCAGTAAAGATTCACCTCTTTTTTCTATTTCGCTCTCATCTAAATTATAGAATCCACCATAGAACTGTAAAGATTCTTTGGCAGTT
Source organism: uncultured archaeon (assembly GCA_964626865.1). Taxonomy (GTDB): domain Archaea; phylum Thermoplasmatota; class Poseidoniia; order MGIII; family CG-Epi1; genus CG-Epi1. The sequence goes on from CAZVIT010000009.1 coordinate 16,803, forward strand.
AGTCTTCCGTAAAGTCCCACTTGCTCCGGTAAAAATCCTATCTTATTTTTAAAATAAAGTCCATTTCCTTTAATATTTTTTCCATCAATAATAATATTGCCACTATCAGCTTCTAATATTCCAATTATACATTTTATCGTGGTTGTTTTACCAGCTCCATTTGGCCCCAAGAAGCCATATATCTGTCCTTTTTCTACACTCAGATTTAGTCCATTTAGTGCAGAAAATTTAGAAACCTCTTTACCAAATAAGTTATACTTTCGGTATGCCTTTTTGACATTCTCAATTCTTAAGAGACTTTTACCCACGCTACCTTACCATTGATTGATGTTATAAAACCACATCGTCTTACTTAATTGTGGTTGAATACTGGAGATATCCATTTTTGCCATCTGCCAACACCTATTTAGAAGGTTTAACTCTAGAATCTTTGCTCGAGGATTATTTTTATTCAGAAGCAAGGGCATTAGCAGTTGCACGTTTGGAAACCTCTGCAACAACAGGTTTAATTGATGTAGAAGGCCCTCCAGTTAACGATGAAGCAGATATAGTTCTTGGTTATGTAATTTCACGTTTAATCCTAGCAGCTGCAGACAATCAAGCATTGGTCAATTATGTTGCCTTATCTGAGGCTAGAAGAGCTGAAAAATATTTTGACTCAGAGACTGATGAAGATTTGGTTAAAGTTGTGAATTCTTTAGAAATAATAACAGTTTCACTAGATGGCTCTAAATTTAGTATGAATTTTGTAGATTATGTTAAAGCAGCTTCTAAATTAAGAGAAGGGAATTGGAAACTTGCCAATAGAGGTGTTCAGAAGGGAATAGTAACTTTAGATAGAGAAACATTACTTAGGCTGATGCGAGAAGTTATTCGACAGCATCTTGAAGAATTACCCGAGGCTCCAGTAGAAATAAAAAACAAATTTGAAGGGCCAATAACGGAATTGATAGGTAGTGTTTCTAAGGCATTTGTAGAAAGAATAGGTGATTTACACCAAGTAGTCGGTGAACGTCAAGCTGAGGCAATGAAAGAGTTAGGAAGATTTGATCTTGCTAAGGCCCCTCCATGCTTTAACATGAATTTACTAGATTTGCAAGCTGGAGTTAATTTACCACACCCTTCACGTTTTTTCATAACAACTTTCCTTTCTTCACTTAATCAAGATTCAGAATCAGTCATGAGATTATTTGCTACAGCACCAGATTTTAAAGAATCATTTACTAGATATCAGGTTGAACATATATCTGGAAAAACCTCAGGTACACAGTATAGTGCACCAAAATGTGACACGCTGGTTTCAACAGGAGTTTGTCCAGGTCCTAATGCATTATGTAGATTAATCAAGCATCCATTAAGTTACTATAGAGTAATGGCAGAATCCGAGAGACCAACAACAACAAAATTGGAGAGAATATTACTTGCAGCATTTGACAGAGAATCTTATCCAAAAAAGCTAATAGAGGATAATTTAGAAAATCTAAAAGATTTCGATTTCAAATATCCCGATGGCTTAAAAAATACCAAATTATCCTCAGCACTTAAAGAAGATAAACCTAGCGTAGTTGAGGTTAAGATTTCCTATTTTAACGGTAGAACTTATTCAGTTACTATACCTGGGGACGAAAAGAAGTTGTGGATAACAAGAGCTGCCATAAGTATTACGGATAGTAACATTGATTATGAATGTCTTCCTTTAACAGATTGGAAAATAGCACTTCCGATTGAAGAAAGTCACTATAAATCAAGGAAAATTAGATTAGTTGTTAAACCTTTAAATGTTAAATATAATTCAGACGAAACACGGAGAAGTTTGATTATTTTAGATAGGATTAATGAAGATTAAACTCTAATTCTTCTTCCACAACTGCAAATGAATTTTGAAGTAGTTTCATCAATATTGTGTACTACAGAGCATGATGGACACTTAATTGGTTTAATTCCTTGACCCATGCTTATTTCAGGTTCCTTATTTTCAGTTTTAGTAGATGGTCTCTTCATTACTTTCTTTGCAACACTTTTCTTAGCTACGCGTTTCTTTACAGCTTTCTTTTTTACTGGAGCGGCTTTAGGTTTTTCTTCTTCGGAATCCTCGTTTTCTTCATCATTTCCTGAACTTACGGCATGAGTTCCGGTAAGTTCGTCTAAAATTTTCCTTTCATCAAAATCCTCGTCGTCGTCCTCATCATCAAAATCATCTTCGTATTCATCTTCATCATCATCAGAATCATCACTAGAATCTTCTAAACGATTTAATTTTTTAGACTCACTTGGTAAATCAGATTTGTATCCAACACCAGTCAAGCTTTTCTTTAAAGGATCTACAGATTCGACAGGCTTGTACAAATCAGCAGTAGTATCTTCTGGAGCTAAAACAAAAGTATAGATTCCTACAGAAAGAAGTATTACTACTAATAATCCTATAACTATTGGAATAAGATTATCAGCTATTACAGGAGGTAAATCAGGTATTGAGAATCCTCCTGAACCACCACTATCAGATTTATCAGTTTGCAAAGTTATAGTGAGCGTTTCGCTCCAAACTTCTTTTCCACTATTATTTTTCATTACAATTTCAAAATCTATGATTCCATCATATCCATCAAATCTTTCATCTTTACCTCTAAATTTTGATATGTATTCTTCATAACCAGGATCAGAACATGACTCGCATTCTCTCCAATTTACATATTCAGGATAGCCAATAAGTGATTCTCTTATATCTGTCTCACTCTTAAATATGACATTTATCTGAATTCCTTTTACGTATAAATCAGGGTTGGCGGGTTCCTGTTTATCGTCGACAGTTACTAATTTTGCATAGTCTCCATCAGAATCAAGTCTTACGTATAAATTTAAATCCCTTCCTTCTTGAAAAATTATCTCATTTTCACTAGTTAGTAAGTCTTCAGAGTCATTTATGCCAACTTGTACTAGTTTTGCACTAGAAAATGGTAAAAGAAAAATAGCAATTACGAGTGCTAAAAAAACACGACTACTGAAGTTATTAGCCAGTGACATTAATCTGTACACTTCAGATTTCCGATTTAAAACTTCCTACTATTTATAGAATGTTCCTAAATCTATTAATTGGTACTCTTTTAGCCAAAGGATGGTTAGTAACAAGAATGATAAAAAAAAACTGGGAAAAGGAACAACAGCGGTTCACTCAGGGACTTCGTCCAGTGAAAATTCATTGAATACACCAGTGTATCAAACATCAACATTCTATTTGGATGATAATGCATATGAGATGTGGATGAATGGCGTGCCTAGAGCTCCAGTATATTCAGGAAGATATTTCAATCCAACTAATAGAGCTGTAGAGAAAAAAATAGCAGACCTAGAAGGTGCAGAAGATGCATTAGTGTTTTCATCAGGTATGGCAGCAATTTGCACTTCACTTCTTAATTTTTTAGGACAAGGTGATCGCATAGTTACTACACGTAACTTGTACGGTGGTACGGTACTATCTTTAGATCAAGATTTTACACGATTTGGTATAGATGTTCATTATGTTGATATAAAGGATTTAGATGCAGTTGAAAAAGCATTAAAAGAGAAAAAAACAAATGTACTATACTGTGAAACAGTTACTAATCCATTATTGGAAGTTTCAGATTTACCAGCTTTAGCTGCTTTGGCTAAGAAATATGGTGCTATTTCTATCGTAGACAGTACTTTTGCTACGCCAATTTCTTGTAATCCTATAGAATATGGTTTTGATTTAGTCATACATTCAGTTACTAAGATGCTTAATGGTCACAGTGATCTTTTGGGTGGAACTGTAGCTGGTAAAACTGAAGTGATTAACAAAATCTGGGAAAAGTTGAGAAATTTTGGTGGATCTATGGATCCTCATCAGGCATCTCTTGTTGAAAGAGGAATTAAAACATTACAAATTCGCTATGAACGATCTACCGAAACTGCAGGATTATTGGCAGAATGGTTAGAGAATCATCCTAAAATTAAAAAGGTCATTTATCCAGGTTTGAAGAGTCATGATGACTATGAGCTATCTAAGAAAATACTATCAGGATCTGGAAACATGGTTTCATTTGTAGTAGATGGAGGAGATGAAGTTGGCCGTAAAATGTTGAATAGCATGAATGTAGCTTCACAAGCCATATCTTTGGGGGGAGTTGAATCTTTGATATCTATGCCTTATGCAACAACTCATGCATCATGGACGCAAGAGGCACGCGTTGCCGCAGGGATTGATTTAGGATTTGTACGTTTTTCAACAGGTTTAGAAGATTTTGATGATTTAAAAAATGATTTTGATCAGGCTTTATCATCACTTTGAAGCAATAGAATAATAGCAGCCCCTTACTGGGAATTTGTGGAATATTCAATAAGGTTGCTTAATTCAGCATATCATAATGAGATAGTCGATGGAATAGAGAGAGCCGTAGTCTATCTTTATGGTACAACTAAGGAAGGTGAAGGTATTGCAATTCGTACGCCTCTTTTACGTCCTTATTTCCAGGTTGTTGAAGCAACTAAGGATATCAAAAAACAGTTGAAAAAAGATGACAATGTGGAATCTATTGAAGATGAAGAATTGTGGGTTGATGGAGAAGTTAGAAAATGTACCAGAGTTTTTACAAAAACACCAGATAAACTCTATAAGCTTAAAGATTGGTTGAAAAATAATGGATTTAAGCTCTTAGCTTCAGATATTCCCTTTCATTATAGGTATCTTTATGACAATGAGATAGGCGGATGTGTAACAATAGAAGGTGAAGAAATCACTGATCGTAATTTTACATGTAAATTAGTTGAAGCAGCTTCCATTAAGCAATGTGATGACTTTGAATCTGATTTTAGGATATTAAGTTTTGATATAGAAAATTCTATTTTTGAGAGAACGATTTATTGCTTAAGTTTTTGTGTTAAAGACTCAAGCGGATACCTTCATGAAGAAACATTACATGGTGAGGAATTTGATATTTTGAATAATTTTGTGGCCGCTATTTCTAAATTTGATCCAGATATAATCACAGGTTACAATATTGATGGATATGATTTGCCTCTATTAGTTGAAAGAGCAGAAGTCCATAGAATTAATTTAGATTTTGGTCGAAATAAATCAAAAATTGAGCAGAAAATGCAAAGATTTTGGCGAGTTGAAGGCCGTGTTGTTATTGATGCTTGGTGGAATGTTAAAAGAGAAATTCGCCCACGTCAAGAATCACTTAATGCAGTAGCAAAAGAGTTGTTGGGAAGAGAAAAGCATGATGTTAATCCAAAGAAAATGGATGAAGAATGGAAGAATCGTCCCGAAAAGGTGATGGATTATTGTCTTGAAGACGCAAAACTAGCCTTAGAAATTTTAGAGCATATTATGGTTATTCAGAAATATCAACATATTGGAACTGTTTCAAGGTTGCCTCTGGATGATGTCATTAATGGGATAACCTCAATGATGATAGATTCATTGATGATTAGGTTTGCAGATTCTAAGAAAATTGGGGTTCCTGGAACCAATCGAAGAAAAAGGACAGGTCACATTGAGGGAGGCTATGTTCATACTGTAGATCCAGGACTTTATGATTGGGTTTGTGTTTTGGATTTTAAATCAATGTATCCAAGTATAATTATTGATAGAAATCTGTGTTTTACAACGAGATCTGATGATGGAGAAATAGAGACGCCATTGGGCGTAAAATTCAAGAGTCCTGAACAAAAGAAAGGTCTTCTTCCAGAATTATTGAAGAATTTGATGGCAGACAGGGATTCAGCCAAAAAGCTTCAAGCAGAGGCTAAAACAGAAATGGAAGAGCAATATTATCGTCGAGTACAAGAGGCAATTAAGATATTAATGAATTCGGTTTATGGAGTTTTTGCATCTTATTTTTATCGATTTACGAATTTGGATATCGGAGCTTCAATTACTGCATATGCTAGAGAATATGTAAAAGATATTTTGAAGGAATTAGAATCTGAAGGTTTGGAAGTGATTTATGGAGATACTGATTCGGTTTTTTTCCGTTCACCTAATCCTAATTTAGAGGATACAATATTATTTGGTCAAAAGATAGCTGAAAGATATTCAGTCGGCGCTAAACAGCTTGAATTTGAGAAGATATTGCAACCTTTTTTCTCACATGGGGCCAAAAAGAGATATGTTGGAAAGCAAGTTTGGCCTAAGGAGAGCATGCTAATACGAGGATATGAGACAAGGCGTACAGATTCGTTTCCATCACAGGTTGAAGCTTTAGAAGAAGTATTTTCTCTTTTAATGAAAAGTGAAATTGATGATGCCCTTAATATTTCTAAGGATTGGGTCACCAAAGTTTCTAAAGGTGAAGTTAGAAAGGATAGTCTGGTAATTTCCAAAACTGTCAATCTTAAGAGGAAATATGTAAATGAGGATAATCAGGCCCATCTTCAGGCTTACAAAAAATATATTGAAACTGGAAGGCCTTTTGTTAGTGGTATGAAGATTTCATTTATTGTAACAGATGCGCACAAAAGTCCAATGGTTGTTGAACCATACATACCTGAGGAAGAATGCCCTGAGCCAGATTACAATTATTATGCAGACAGACTTGCTAAATCTTTGTCGAGAATAACTGATGTCTTTGATTGGGATGAAAAAGCATTAAAATCAGGTAAGAGAGCTCCTAAACAACAAACTTTATTCTAATGTCTAAAATCAAATATAAATCAGAAAGTCGTGAATGGTATGTGGTATCTTCATTGATTATCATTCTCGCATTAATTTGTTATTTTATTGTTGCATGGTATGCATTACCAGATCAAACTGAAATATTCCCTTTACTTACCATGGCCATAAATTTATCATTCTTTCTTTTGGGTTTATCAGGTGTTTTTTTAGGACTTCAGGGTTATAATCTCCGCAACAATAATGCAGTCTTAGTCCGTTTGGAAGGAGAAGAAGTGGCATTACAAATTGAAAGGTTGTTCTTGAAGAAAGAATTAGAGATAAAGGGTCGAGAATGCTCAAATTTGATGGATATGGGTTTATGGCGGCCGATAAAATTATACACTTTAGAAAAGGGAGAAATTGAAATTAAAGAAATGTGGTTTTCAGCCTTTTTTTATCGTACACAAGTTGCCTTTAGAGGCGAAGTTCCAAAAGAGATAGTTGAAGATTATTTAGCTAATTTGGTTTGAAGTCTCCAAGGCCTGATTTGTAGTAAATTAATGGGTCAGATTTTTCATCAAAATCACCATTTTCAATTTGCCCTACAAAAATGGTATGATCTCCTCCCTCATATGCCTCTTTTATTGTGCACTCCATTGATGCCAGACAATCATTTAACAAAGGCACTTTATTGTCAGTAATTCTGTGATTTTGCGATAAAATAAGTTCGTTTTTATCGATGTTTGAATTAGCAAAATCCCATGCTAATT